>JBNKVZ010000048.1:0-27697 GCA_050299455.1 Thalassospira sp. | reverse complement strand
GCAGCTTGAAACCACGATAGAGCAGATCCTTGAGCACTGCGCGGCTGACCACAACCGGGCCCAAAGCGTGGCAAGTCCCTTTTTGCGGTTTTTTGCCACCGTTTGTGGCGGTTGGCTGATGGTCAGGTCCGCTATGGCACTTGAAAATGGCAACGCGGAATTTTCCGGCGCATTCGCCAAGCGCAAACGCGCCTCGGTCACATTCTATCTTAGCCAGATTTTACCGGAATGCGACATGCTTCAGGCACAAATTCGTCATGCCCTCGCCCCTGGCATCATTCCGCAGGCCGACAGTGTTTTAACGGAAATTGAAACCGGCTTTGCAACCGATTAACGTGCCAACGCGTTCAGGCCCGCCATTTGTCGTTGTGGTTGAAAATCCCTATCCGGCAAAGGCGGGCCGCTGCCTCATGAACGAAGAACCAGCCGATACGGCGCTGTAAAACCTGCCAATTTCCCTTGGCAAGCCTTCAATTTGGCGAATACGAAAAAATACGGAAATTTTCGGCTAATTTCCTGTTTCTGTTTTTATCGGCTTGTCTATAATCCGCCCGATGAATCGCTTGACCCGATATATGCTCAAACAGCAGCTTATCATGATGGTTTTTGTGACACTGGGCTTGCTCTGTGTCATTTGGCTGTCGCAAAGCCTGCGTTTCGTGGAGATGATTGTAAACCGAGGTCTGTCGATTTCGGTCTTTTTGCATTTGACCTCCCTGCTGCTGCCCAGTTTCCTCACGATCATTCTGCCAATCGCTTTGTTTTTTGTGGTGGTGTTCACCTATAACAAGCTGATCCAGGATCGCGAACTGATCGTCATGCGATCAGCTGGCTTAAGCCAATGGGCCCTGGCAAAACCGGCGATTATTCTGTCGGTCTGTGTTGCGGCTGTGGGGTATTTCTTAACGCTCTATTATCTCCCCTACAGCTATCGTCAATTCAAGCAACTGCAATATACCATCCGGAACGACTATTCGTCGGTCCTGTTGCAAGAAGGCAGCTTCACCGATATTGACGGATTGACGATCTATGTACGCGAAGTCGGGCAGGATAACGAGCTGATGGGCATTTTGGTTCACGATGCCCGCAATCCCAAAGCACAAAGCACCATGATGGCAAAACATGGTGCGCTCATTCGCACCGATAAAGGGCCGCGTATTGTGCTGTTAGATGGCAACCGGCAAGAAGTGAACACACAGGACGGCACCATGTCGATCCTGTATTTTGACCGATATGCGGTTGATATTGCCCAGGATGTGAACGACCCGTCCCTTCGTTATCTTGAAGCGCGCGAACGCAGTGTGAGCAACCTTCTCACCGCGGAGCCGCCCGACATTCAGCAACAGGATATTCGTAAATACCGTGCCGAGGGGCATGAAAGGCTGATTTCACCGCTTTATGCTGTGGGCTTTGCCTGTTTGGCATTGGCGGTTCTGGTCTCGGGCAGCTTTTCGCGCCGAACCCAGCATTCCCGCTTATTGATCGCCATCGCGCTGATGATCGGCAGCGAGGCGGCCGCAATCGCGCTTAAAAACCTTGCGGCGAAAAATCCGGCCCTCATCGTACTTATGTATATCAATGTTTTAATCCCCATTGTCGGCGGCATGTACTGGACCTTACGGGGGCCGAAAATCACCCTGTCGCGCAAAGCGGGCAAAAACAGCCCCAAAGAAGAGGGATCCACCTCATGAGGATCTCTCCGCTTCTGACCTGGTATTTCGGCCGACATGTGCTGTTTTCGATCCTGGCCATTCTGGTTTTGCTCGTTGGCCTTATTTTTATCGGCGACCTGATCGAACTTTTGCGCCGTGCCAGCACCCGGCCCGATGCCACAATCGGCATCATCCTCCAAATGGCGCTGGCCCGCATTCCGTTCATGACGGAAAAGGTGCTGCCCTTTGGCGTGCTGTTTGGGTCGATGTATTCGTTTTGGAAACTCACGGGGAACCAGGAACTGGTTGTTACCCGTGCGGCCGGTGTTTCTGCCTGGCAGTTTTTATTGCCGCCTCTTCTTTGCGCCTTCTTGCTGGGCACCATTCAGATCACGGCACTCAATCCGCTATCGTCAATTTTGCTGCAAAAATATGAGAAACTCGATTCCCGCTATCTCAAGGGCGTTTCGAGTGTGATGAATCTGTCCTCCAGTGGCTTGTGGCTGCGCCAGGGCACCCAGAACGGACAAGCCGTTATCTATGCCCGCTCCATCCATTCGCAGCAGGAAAACCGCATTGATCTGCGCAATGTCACCGTGTTCCGCTTTGAAAATCTCGATGATTTTACTTCAAGGATTGATGCCGCCCGTGCGGTTTTGACACCGGGCCTCTGGCATTTTTACGACGCCTGGAGCTTTACCCCCGGTCAGAAAAGTACCTTTTCCAAAGACCTGAAATTGCCAACCAATCTGACGGTGCGCAAAATCCAGGACAGTTTTGCATCCCCGGATACAATGTCGTTCTGGGACCTCAAACCGTTCATTAACCTGCTGGAACATGCCGGTTTTAACGCACGGCGACACCTCATTCATTTCAACAGCCTGTTATCAAGACCGTTACTTTTATGTGCAATGGTTCTCATTGCGGCGGCGTTTTGTCTTAAATTTTCTCGACGCCGCAGGGTTTCTCTTGTTATCGGTGGTGGTGTTACCACGGGTTTTCTGTTGTATTTCTTTACCGACGTTGCTTCTGCACTGGGTGTTTCGGGTGGATTACCCCCGGCACTGGCAGCTTGGGCACCAGCCGGTATTTCCGCATTGCTGGGAATATCGACACTGTTACATCTGGAGGATGGCTAACTAGATGGCGGACTTGTCAGGGGGAAGTCTGAAGGCATTGGCCGTATGGGGTATGATCGGGGGCATCGCAACATTAGCGGCACCTGCGATCTCTTATGCGCAGGGGACAGACGCAAACAAACCAAGCGTGAATGCAAAAACGCATGATGGCGAGAACAGCAAGGCTTCGGATAAAAAAGAGGAGCCGCTGCTGTTTTCTGCCGATGAAGTCGATTACAGCGACGATATGAAAACCGTTACGGCGCGCGGCAATGTTGAAATTTCGCGCGACAATCAGGTTTTGATGGCAGATACGGTCAGCTATGACATGACCAAGGACATCGTTTCGGCGTCCGGCAATGTCAAAATGCTGCAACCGAACGGGGAAGTTTTATTTGCCAATTACATCGAACTGACGGGCGATTTCAAAGAAGGCATTATCAAGGATATTTACGTTCTTCTCGACGATCACACGCGGCTTGCCGGTGTTGGTGCCCGGCGCAGTGCTGGCAATTATACAGAACTCGCCAAGGCGGTTTATTCGCCCTGTAACGTCTGTAAAGACAACCCCGATGAACCGCCTTTGTGGCGGATCAAGGCCGAGCGTGTGATACATGACCAAAAAGGTCAAAGCATTGAATACAAGGATGCCCGCCTTGAATTTGAAGGCATTCCTATTCTTTACAGCCCCTATTTCAGCCATCCTGATCCGACGGTCAAACGTCGTTCGGGTTTTCTTGCGCCCACAATGGGCAGCACCAGCTATGTCGGGCCAAGCTTTCAGCTGCCCTATTACTGGGTGATCGATAAATCCAGCGACCTGACCGTCAGCCCGACAATGACCTCGAAAAAGGGCGCGGTTCTGTCATCCGACTATCGCCGCCGGTTTGATACGGGCAAACTGAGCATCATCGACAGTCTCACAGATGGTGGCGATGATGGCTGGCAAGGCCATATCGATGCAACCGGGCGGTTTGATATCGACAAAAACTGGCGCTGGGGCTTTGATGCCGAACAGGCATCGAGCAAAACCTACATGTCGCGCTATGGTTTTGGTTCGCCTTCGGTCCTGACCTCCAATTTGTTTGGCGAACATTTCACCGCACAAAATTATGGACGCATCGACGGCTATTATTTTCAGGGCCTGAAAGAAGAAGACAATCGCGCCACCAGCCCGCTGGTATTACCGCATGCCCAGTATCATGCCCGCACATCCCCCGATGCGCTTGGCGCCTATACCACGCTGGACCTTGATGCCCTGTCGCTTTCCCGGCGTACCGGTGCGGATTCCAATCGCCTGTCGGGCAAGGTCGGCTGGGAACTGCCCCATATTGGGGACTATGGTGACGTCACAAAGCTTACGCTTTCCCTGCGCGGGGACAGCTATATGGTCAATAACGTCGCGCGTAGTGGGGAATCCGATTACACCGGCTATGTCGGTCGCACGGTGCCTTTGGCGGCAATCGACTGGAACATGCCGTTTGTGCGCGATGAAGGCGGGTATCACCAGGTGATCAAACCGATTGTCATGGTCGCCTGGTCGCCCAATGGCGGTAATCCGTCCGAAATTCCGAACGAAGATTCACAATCGTTCGAATTTGACGACATTAACCTGTTCTCGCATGACCGTTATGGCGGGCTCGATAAAGTCGAAGATGGCCTGCGTGCAAGTTATGGCCTGGAATGGGGTGTTTACGGGCAAAATGGTGGTTATACCAACGCGTTGTTTGGTCAAAGCTACCGTATGGAAGACAACAACACCTTTGCCGAAGGCTCTGGCCTGGACAAACATTTTTCCGACTATGTTGGCCGCCTGACGGTTGCCCCGAACCAGTATGTCGACCTTACTTACCGGTTCCGTCTCGACAATGACGACTTTTCATCCCGCCGTAACCAGGTATCTGCCAGTGTGGGGGATGAAAAGATTGTTCGTCTCGCCCTTAGCTATCTGCAGCTTTCAGAAAATGCCGGAACGGACGAATTTAATGACCGTGAAGAACTTTATTTCAACGTGAAACGCCGATTCGACGAACACTGGTCTGGCAATGGCTATGGCCGCTTTGATATGGATCGCAACAGCTCCCCCCTTGAATACGGTATCGGGTTTCAGTACGAAGACGAGTGCTTTATCTTTGACGGACGCGTGCGTCGGACCTTCTATCAGGATCAGGATCTTGGACAGTCTGACGAAATCATGTTCCGCCTGGTATTCAAGACATTGGGCGAATTTGCCTCGCAAGCAGGACTTTAACAGAATATGAGACCTTACATTTCCAGACCGCTCCAGCTTTGTGCGATACTTCTTGGTGTTGTTCTGTTAAGCCTCCCGGGCGGGCAGGCTCGTGCCCAGTCAACCATTGGTCTTGCCGCTGTCGTTAATGACCAGCCCATTTCCGTGGTCGACCTGCTTGATCGCCTCAAACTCGTCGCGACGACATCGAATATCCAGCTTACAGATCAACGCCGGCGGGAAATGATCCCGCAAATTCTGCGTCAGCTGGTTGACGAAACCCTTCAAATGCAAGAGGCAAAGCGCCTTGGCTATACCGTATCTGACGAAGATATGAACCGTGCCATTGCCGCTGTTGAGCAAAATTCCGGGATGCCCCCGGGCGGCCTGGAACGATACCTGAAACTAAATAACATTCCGCTCGAAACCCTGAAGGAACAGCTGCGCCCTCAGATCGCGTGGCAAAAAGTGCTTCGTTCAATGCGTCGTAACATCGAAATTTCCGAAAGCGAAATTGATGATGTTTTGGCACGTATCAAGCGCAACCAGGACAAACCGCGAAATAATGTTCAGGAGATTTTCCTGCCGGTCGATAATCCGCAGGAAGCAAACAAGGTTCTGGACAATGCGCGCAAAATCATCGGCGCGCTGCGCAATGGTGCCAGCTTTGCAGGCCTTGCCCGTCAGTTTTCCGCCAATGCCAGCGCGGCCAATGGCGGCAATCTTGGCTGGATGTCCGCTGGTGAAATGAGCAGCACGCTCGAAGATGCAATTAACAAAATGCAGCCGGGCCAGATCAGCGCGCCCATCCAAACCGTGCGCGGATTCTATATCCTGAAATTGCTGGGCCGTGCAAAGGGCGACACAGATGCGGACCGGGATGTCAAACTCGACCTGTATCAGCTGTATCTGCCGATTTCCCAAAACGCCACGCCGGACGAAATTCGCACCAAAGTCGGCATTTTGCAAAATGCACGCGCGAATGCCAAAAGCTGTGAAGACATGGCCAAAATCGCTGTTGACCTTGGATCAGATCTCAGCGGTCGCACCAGGGGCATCTCGCCACAGGAACTTTCCGGCACGGTCGCAACCGCGGTTAGCCGGCTTAAGGATGGCGAAACATCAAATGTGATTCGTGTGGATGGCGGTGCGCTTGTTGTCATGCTGTGTGGCAAAACGGTTAAAAGCACCCTGCCGGACCGTGAAACCGTGCGCAATCGCCTGCTGATGGAACGGCTTGAAATTGCCGCCCGCCGCAAATTGCGCGAACTGCGCCGCGAAGCCTTTATTGATATCCGTATCTAAAATACCCAACCTTCATGCGAGGCGGCCAATGGCACACAAACAGCCACACCCTATGGCAATGACTCTTGGCGATCCGGGCGGCATTGGCCCGGAACTCGCCCTGAAAGCCTGGCAGGCCTATCAAGGTGCAGATCAAACATCATCTCGGCAGGGCAGCAATATGCTGCCCTTTTGCCTGATTGCACCGGCACGTATCGTTGCACACTATGCGGATATTTTGGGGTATGATGTCCCGATCATCCCGATCAGCGATATAAGCCAAGCAGCCAATCACTTTGCAAACGGCCTTCCCGTGCTTGAAATCGCGGATAATGGCCCGGATGTCATTCCCGGTATTGCGGCGGCTGACACGGCCTCTATGGTCATTGACAGCATTAAAACAGCGGTTGACCTCACCCGCGAAGGTGCTGCCTCGGCTGTTGTGACCAATCCCATTCAGAAAAGTGCGCTTTACCAGGCCGGCTTCAGCCATCCCGGCCATACTGAATTCCTGGCCGAATTGGCAGGCCCGGGCACCATACCGGTCATGATGCTGGCAAACAGCAAATTGCGTGTTGTCCCTATGACCATTCATATTGCGCTGTCACAGGTCCAATCGGCCCTGACCACCGACCTGATTGTTGATTTATCACGCATTACCGCAAAGGCATTGTCTCGCGATTTCGGATTAATGCGCCCTCGCCTTGCCATTGCCGGCCTAAACCCGCATGCGGGCGAAGATGGTGCCATGGGGCATGAAGAACAAACCACCATCGCACCGGCCATCACACGCCTGCGCGATGAAGGATATGACGTAATCGGCCCCCTTCCCGCCGACACGATGTTCCATGAAGAGGCCCGCGCGGAATATGATGTCGCCCTGTGCCCCTATCATGACCAGGCGCTGATCCCGGTTAAAACACTGGATTTTCATGGCGGTGTGAATGTCACGCTGGGTCTGCCCTTTGTCCGTACCTCACCCGATCACGGCACCGCGTTAAACATTGCGGGCAAGGGCAGCGCCCGTGTTGACAGCCTGATGGCCGCCCTGAAAATGGCGGACCAAATGGCCCATAATCGCCTTAACATGGATGGCAAAGATGACTGATTCATCTGCTCCGTCTGGTCAGCCCGATGTCAAACTGGCAAATGATGGTCTGCCGCCTTTGCGCGATGTTATTGCCGAACACGGCCTTTCGGCACAAAAGAAATTCGGCCAGAATTTTCTGTTTGATTTGAATCTGACCGGCCGCATCGCCCGCGCCGCAGCCCCGCTGGATGATGCCACCGTCATTGAAATTGGCCCTGGCCCTGGTGGCCTGACGCGCGCGCTGTTGTTTAACGGTGCCAAAAACCTGACCGTGATTGAACGCGACCCGCGGTGCCAGCCGGTTCTAACGCAAATCAGCAATCATTATCCTGGTTGCCTGCATGTCATTGATGGCGATGCCCTTGATGTGGACGTCACCACACTTGGCCCTGCCCCGCGCAAAATTGTCGCTAATCTGCCTTATAATATCGGGACCTTGCTGCTGATCGGCTGGCTGGAAAAGATTGACGCCTTCGCCAGCCTGACCCTGATGTTCCAAAAAGAGGTCGCCGAACGTGTGGTCGCCAAACCCAAGACCAAGGCCTATGGGCGATTATCGGTGCTATGCCAGTATTTATGTGAGTGCGACATCCTGTTTGATGTCCATCGCAGCGCCTTTACCCCGCCGCCCAAGGTGACATCGGCAGTTGTCCAGCTTGTCCCCAAGGCTGAGCGCGGCGAAAATATCAACATTGAGAGCCTGGCAAAAGTCACCCAAGCGGCGTTTGGTCAACGGCGCAAAATGCTGCGTGCCAGCCTGAAAAGCCTAAATATCGATGTGCTGGCCCTGTTGGGACAGGCAAACATTGCCGAAACCGCCCGGGCCGAAGAACTGTCGGTCAATGATTTTGTCCGGCTGACCCGAATTTACGACAGCCTTTAAAAAAAATCCCCCGATGTCGTGAATTTGTGACACCGGGGGATTTTTTAAAAAACGCTTTAGTCCGTCAGAAGCTTTTTGACAAAGGCGTTCAGCTCCATCTGCCGTTCGCGTTTGACCCGCTCCGCGCCAATAATATGCCGAACAGAGGCAAGGCACTGTTCAAGGTTGTCATTTACCAGAACATAATCAAACTCTTCCCAGTGGCTGATTTCGGCCCCAGCCTTTGCCATGCGTTTCATGATCACATCATCGGCATCCTGCCCCCGGTCGCGCAGGCGACGTTCAAGCTCCGCTGACGAAGGCGGCAGAATAAAGACCGAAACAACGTCGTCACCGCCTTTTTCACGCAACTGGCGCGCACCCTGCCAGTCAATGTCAAACAGCACGTCACGCCCGGAAGAAAGGGCTTCCTCGACCGGTTGACGCGGCGTGCCGTAATAATTGCCAAAAACTTCCGCCCATTCGAGCAATTCGTCATCCGCGATCATGTGCTTGAAACCGTCAACGGACTTAAAGAAATAATGCTCGCCTTCTTCCTCGCCGGGCCGGGCGTCACGGGTGGTGGCGGAAACCGAAAGCGAAATCAGGTCATCTTTTTCCAGCAACTGCCGCGTAATTGTGGTTTTGCCAGCACCGGATGGCGCACAGAAAACCAGCATGACGCCGCGACGTTTATGCGAATCAATCATTGGTCAAACCTTTCGCCCATCATTATTCAACATTTTGCACCTGTTCGCGCAGCTGGTCGATAATCACTTTCAAATCCATACCGCAGCTTGTCAGTTCGATGTCATTGGCCTTGGAACACAGGGTATTGGCTTCGCGGTTAAATTCCTGGCACAGGAAATCGAGCTTCCGGCCAATTGCCCCGCCCTTGCCGATCATGCTGCGTGCGGCAGCAATATGGGCCTTTAAGCGGTCAATCTCTTCGCGCACATCAACCTTGGTCGCCAGCAGGGCGGCTTCCTGATGCAAACGGTCGGCATCAAACTGCCCGGCATCCATCAATTCACCAATCTGGCGTTGCAGACGGGCACGAATGGCCTCGGCCCGTGCGCCAGCACAGCTTTCAGCTTTGCTTACCGTCTGTTCAATCCGGTCGATATGGCCCAGCAACATTTCATGCAGCTTCACCCCCTCGGCATCGCGGTTTTCCGCCAATTGGGCAATCGCCACGTCCAGGGTTGCCATCATGGCCGTTTCGCGGGCTTCACGGCTGGCGTCATCTTCGGTTTGCTCAACCGCTTCGAGCACACCACGCACATTCAAAAGGTCGGCAATGGTGCCTGCACCCAATTTGCTGGAACTGTCGAATTCCTCGCTCAGGCGGACCAGATCCGCCAAAAGATCCCGATTGATGCGGTAGCTGACATTTTCGCCCGGGCGCGTCACATTCAGGCTCACACCAATATTGCCGCGTTTAAATGCCTTTGAAACCGCATCACGAACCGGAGCCTCCAAACGTTCGGCACCATTCAGGCGGGCGCGAACATCCAGTCCCTTGCCATTAACGCTGCGAAGTTCCCAGACCCAGGCAAATCCCTCACCAGCCCCTTCGGCGCGGCCAAACCCGGTCATGCTTGAAACGGTCATGCTGATATTCATCCTTTTAAATTGTGTGAGGTTTTATAGCGCCGCTTTGCCATCACGCCAACAATAAGTCACCGATAAAACACGCGAATTATGGGCTGGCATTCATATTGATGCCCCATTCATCACGCATGGTCGCGTCAGTTTTAAACACGCAGAAAATGCGACATTAACAAAGCGGAATATTTCCTCGCATGTCTTTGCAATATAACGCAATTCTGATCACAGGTGCCAGTTCGGGCATTGGGGCGGCACTGGCCCGGCATTACGCCCGCCCCGGCGTAACCCTGTTTATCAGCGGACGCAACAAATCGCGCCTGAAACAGGTTGAAAATGACTGTCGCAACAATGGTGCCAACGTCTATTCCGACATCCTTGATGTTACGGATGCAAACGTCATGCATGACTATGTCAGCCAATGCTATGGCATCATGCCGCTTAATCTGGTGATTGCCAATGCCGGTATTTCCGCAGGCAGCGGCGGCCTGGGCGAAACACCGGATCAGGTCCGCGAAATCATGTCGATCAATGTCGAGGGGGTTTTGAATACCATTGACCCGGCCATCGAACTGATGACACGGGATGGTCGCGGCCAGATTGCGATTATGTCGTCCCAGGCGTCCTGGCGCGGTCTGCCAACCGCCCCGGCCTATTGTGCCAGCAAAGCCGCCGTGCGCGTCTATGGCGAAGCCCTGCGCGGCAGCCTGAAATCATCCGGTATCCGGGTAAATGTCATTTGCCCCGGCTTTGTCAAAAGCCGCATCACCGATGCCAATGACTTCAAAATGCCCTTCCTGATGGAAGCCGACAAGGCCGCTAAA
The DNA here is from genome assembly GCA_050299455.1 of Thalassospira sp. Taxonomy (GTDB): domain Bacteria; phylum Pseudomonadota; class Alphaproteobacteria; order Rhodospirillales; family Thalassospiraceae; genus Thalassospira. Next base: position 17,029 of record JBNKVZ010000048.1, on the reverse strand, counting down.
ATCATTGATCGCGGCCTAAGCAAGAACAAGGCCGTCATCGCCTTCCCCTGGCAAATGAACATGGCAACGCGGTTTCTTAAACATCTTCCGTCCGCACTGTACGAACGCGTCACGGCCCGTCTGCCGAAAAAGCCATCCCAGCAGGGCAGTTAACAAGGTGGTTAACCCGGCCTGCGGGGCGCAAAACAACCCCGCCCCGGATGATCGCATTAAAACCGGGCCCTTAGGGATAATAACGCGTTAGTCGTCATCCTGGGCCCGCAATTTGCGCCAGCGCGCGACATTGCGATTATGCTCTTTCAGGGTGCGGGCAAAGGCATGGCCCCCGGTCCCATCGGCGACAAAATAAACTTCATCGGTTGCGGCGGGATGCAATACCGCATAAATCGCCTCGCGCCCGGGATTGGTAATGGGCGCAGGCGGCAGCCCGGCGACAACATAGGTGTTATACGGGCTTTCATATTTAAGATCCGCCCGGGTCAGTGCGCGGTTAAGCGGCACTTTCGGGCTAACGGCATAGGCGACCGTCGGATCAGACTGCAAACGCATATTCTTGCGCAAACGATTGACAAAAACACCGGCAACCCGTGCCCGCTCGGCGGCAATCCCGGTCTCGCGCTCAACAATCGAGGCCAGGGTCAGCGCCTGTTCGCGTGTCTTGACCGGCAAATCCGGCGCGCGTTCGGGCCACAGCCGGTCCAGCAAATCAATTTGTGCGGCCCGCATCCTGTCAATGATGCTTTGTTTGGTATCGCCATAGGAAAATTGGTAGGTTTCCGGCAGTAACGTCCCATCCGCGGGAACGGTATCAATCGTCCCCATAAGCCCGTCAACGCGATCAAGCCGATCGACAATCTCGATGCTGCGCAACCCTTCGGGAATGGTGACAAACCGCTTGACGGTTTCGCCTGACGCCAGAATTTGCGCCGCCTGCCGGGGACTGACACGGGCGGGAAAATGATATTCCCCCGCCTGCAAGGCATGATCAAGACCCGCCGCACGCACCCCTGCCAGGAAAATCAGCGGGTCGGAAACGATTTTTTGACGGGAAAGAATAGCGCCGATCTGGCGCACGCCAGTGCCCTGAGGGATGACAATGTCAATGCCCTGGGCAAGTCGACTAGGAGAGGTGTAGGCAATATATACATACACCGCCACGCCCCCGATAGCGAACGCGGCGGTGATACATAACATACCAAGTAAGAGCAGAAAACGCCGCAATGCGTTCCCCTACTGACTTGTTAGACCGATTTGAACACCAGCGAAGCGTTGGTGCCCCCGAAGCCGAACGAATTCGACAATGCGTAATTAACCTTACGCTGCTTAGCTTCCAGCGGAACCAGATCAACGCCAAGGCATGCCTCGGACGGGTTGTTCAGGTTCAGGGTTGGCGGAACCACCCCTTCATGAATCGCCAGGACCGAGAACACGGTTTCAATCGCACCCGCAGCACCAAGCAAATGCCCGGTTGCCGATTTGGTCGAAGACATCGAAACCGAATTGATCGCATCACCAAACAGGCGTTTAACCGCCCCAAGCTCGATCTCGTCGCCCAGCGGGGTCGAGGTGCCATGCGCGTTGACATAGTCAACCTGCTCGGGATTAATCCCGGCATTACGCAACGCATTCCGCATGGAGCGATAGCCGCCATTACCATCCGATGCCGGCGCGGTAATATGATAGGCGTCACCCGACATGCCGTAACCGACAACTTCGGCGTAAATCTTTGCGCCACGGGCCTTTGCGTGCTCGTATTCTTCCAGCACGACACAACCGGCACCTTCGCCCATAACAAAGCCATCTCGGCCCTGATCCCACGGACGGGAGGCTTCGGTCGGGGTATCGTTATAGCCGGTCGACAGCGCACGGGAAGCAGCAAAACCTGCCATACCCAGGCGACAAACCGCAGCCTCGGCACCACCGGCAACCATCACATCGGCATCGCCCAGCATAATCATGCGCGAGGCATCACCAATGGCGTGTGCGCCGGTTGAACATGCGGTAACAACCGCATGGTTCGGGCCTTTCAGGCCATGCTTGATCGATACCTGGCCAGAAACCAGATTGATCAGGCAAGACGGAATAAAGAAAGGACTGATACGGCGAATTTTACCTTCAGCCAACAACCCGGCAGACTCGGCAATACGCGGCAAACCGCCAATGCCCGATCCAATCATGACACCGGTGGCTTCACGGTCTTCTTCTTCCTGCGGCGCCCAGCCGGAATCAGCAAGCGCCTGATCCGCAGCAGCAATGCCAAAGATGATAAACTCGTCCATCTTCTTCATGTCTTTGACCGAGACATGGTCTTCGGCATTGAACTCGCCAGCACCCGTTCCACGCGGAACCATACCCGCAATCTTGGCGGGGATATCAGACACATCGAAATTATCGATGGCTCGAATGCCCGATTGTCCGTTCAGCAGCCCCTGCCAAGTCGCCTGGGCACCGTTTGCGACAGGCGTTACTGCGCCAATACCGGTTACAACTACGCGTCTCATCCCGCTTTACGCCTTTATTTTATGAAAATTGCAAAGACGAAAAGGGCGCCCGAGGATGCCTCTGGCGCCCGCGTCAAATAGCCAGATTAGCTATTTGCCTTTTCGATGAAGTCAATCGCGTCTTTGACGGTCAGAATTTTTTCAGCGGCATCGTCGGGAATTTCAACGCCGAATTCTTCTTCAAACGCCATAACCAGCTCGACAGTGTCCAGGCTGTCAGCGCCCAGATCGTCGATGAAGCTTGCGTTTTCCGTGACCTTGTCTTCTTCAACACCGAGGTGCTCGACAACGATCTTCTTCACGCGATCTGCGACATCACTCATAGCTTAAATCCTTCAATAGGTTCTCTGTCAGTAGTTTAATATATCCTTGAATTCGACCTCTGCGGTGCGAACCAGGACCGTGAAACCCGCAACCGTAATTGCCGGTTCCGGTAATTTGATATAGCGGCCTCTTTTAAACAGAAAAGCAAGCAACCCGCAACGGGTTAAATCATCGCCATTCCGCCATTCACATGCAAGGTCTGGCCTGTAACGTATCCGGCCTCGCTACTTGCAAGATACAAAACTGCGGCTGCAATTTCCGCGCTGTCGCCCATGCGACCGGCAGGAATGGCCCCCAACAGCTTTTCTTTCTGGGCATCGCCCAATTCTTCGGTCATCGCCGTGGTGATAAAGCCCGGCGCAACACAGTTTACCGTAATTCCGCGTGCCGCCACTTCCTGTGCCAGCGATTTTGACCAGCCAATCATGCCGGCCTTGGCCGCAGCATAGTTGGTCTGGCCCGGATTCCCGGTCACGCCAACGATCGAGGTGATGTTAATGATACGCCCGAAACGACGTTTCATCATACCACGCAGCGAATTGCGTGCCAGCTTGAAAGCAGCCGTCAGATTGACGTCAAGCACAGCCTGCCAGTCTTCATCCTTCAGGCGCATGGCCAACTGGTCACGGGTGATCCCGGCATTATTGACCAGAATGTCAAGCTGACCACCAAGGGCCTCTTCTGCCTGTTTGATCAGGCCATCAACCGAGGCCGCGTCGGAAAGATTACCCGGCACCACAACGGCATTTTCACCAATTTCAGCCGCAACGGCTTCCAGGCGTTCCGCCCGCGTGCCCGAAAGGGCAACCTTTGCACCGGCACTGGCAAGCACCTTGGCAATTTCGCCGCCAATGCCGCCGGTTGCACCGGTCACCAGTGCGGTTTTACCTGTCAGATCAAACATATGTTTCGTCCCTGTCACTTTTTAAATTGGTGCGGCTTACAATGCGCCAAGAAAGGTTTCTATATCTGCCGGACCATTAATTGCGGTTCCGTTAAGATCACGATCAATTCGGCGCACCATACCACTCAGCACCTTGCCAGCACCGATTTCCACCAGGCTGGAAACGCCCTGCTCTTTCATATAGAGCACGGATTCACGCCAGCGCACGGTGCCGCAAACCTGTTTGACAAGCAAATCACGGATGGCATCGGCGTCTTCCACCTTGGCGGCAGTCACATTGGCAACCAGCGGCACCTTTGGTGCATTCATCGTCACCTCAGCCAGGGCCTCGGCCATGCGATCAGCGGCCGGTTGCATCAGCGCACAATGGAAAGGCGCGGAAACCGGCAACAAAACAGCGCGTTTGGCCCCTTTTTCCTTGGCAATGTCAATCGCCCGTTCAACAGCGGCCTTATGGCCCGAAACAACAACCTGCCCATTGGCATTGTCATTGGCCGCGGTGCAAATATCGCCCTGGGCGGCCAGTTCGGCAACGGCGGCGGCATCGGCAAAATCCAGGCCCAACAAGGCAGCCATTGCGCCAACACCCACCGGCACTGCAGCCTGCATGGCCTGACCGCGAATTTTAAGCAAACGCGCCGCATCTGAAATGCTAAAGGTGCCTGCCGCCGCAAGGGCGGAATATTCACCCAGCGAATGTCCTGCGACCAGCGCGCATTTATCGGTCAGGGTAAAGCCGCCTTCCTTTTCAAGAACACGGGTGACAGCCAGGCTCACTGCCATCAAGGCCGGCTGAGCGTTTTCCGTCAGGGTCAAATCCCCATCCGGGCCTTCAAACATCAGCGTACTGAGCTTCTGGGAAAGTGCGTCATCAACTTCCTGAAACACCTCACGAGCCAAAGGAAAGGCATCGGCCAGTTCCTTGCCCATACCAACAGCCTGCGACCCCTGACCGGGGAATACAAATGCGCGTGTCATTATGGATATAGCACCCTTGTCTACGTTCATGTCGCCCGGCACGCCCGGCCCGACATTTAAAAAGGCCCCCTTGATAACGTGCCGAACCGTCCTGTCAAGACCGGACACCGTTATGTCGCCCCGGAAAAAGCAGATTGTTCACAAAGGTGGCGCAGAAATTCACGATTGCAAGAAAAAAGGCAGTAAACATGATAAATTGCCTACTGCCTTTTTATATATGAAACGTCAAACAGCCAAACGAAATGCCGGCTGTTCGCCGCTGCAGACCTTAATCAAGGTAGTTCTGCATGCTCGATACGACGCTGTCGGAAATGTGAGATTTGGTAATCACACCGCGCACATCAGACTGACGGGGCAAACCACGGCAGGGCTGCACAACAACAGCAGAACGTGCATTCCGACGATGCATACGTTTGATCACGTCAAACAGGGTGGTGTTATCCACGACAACAACGAAATCCTCATCGACAATGTCAGCCAGGGTCTCTTCACCCCGTTCCTCGGCAATGGCGAACATATGATCAATGTCTGGCAACACACCAACAATACGATCACCCGCCACCACAACAATCGATGCGACTTCCGGTTTCGGCGTCATGCTTGCGACCGCTTCGGAAACACGCATTGCAGCATCAAGGAAAAGCGGTTGACGATCCATCACCTCATGGGCGGGATGAACCATAAACATATTGCTGTGACGTTCCTTGGGAATGTGCTTTCCGCGCAGAACCAGCTTGGAGGTATAGATGGTTTCGCTGATCAACATGCGACGAACACCCAGCGCAATGGCAACAGACACCACCAGCGGCACGACAATATTATAGTCGCGGGTCATTTCGAAAATCATGATGATGGCCGTCATGGCCGCACCGGTACCGGCTGCAACAACGCCGCCCATACCCACCAGGGCAAATTCCGCCGGGTTAATCCCCGCGTGCGGGAAAATCATGGTGCCAATCACACCAACAGCACCGCCCATCGTTGCGCCAATAAACAGCGAAGGTGAAAACACCCCGCCCGACGCGCCAGAACCAATACTGACCGAGGTTGCATACAACTTGGCAAAGAACAGAAGTGCCAACAGCGGCAATGTCGTCATGCCACCGCGCAGAATTTCCTGAATGGTACCGTAACCAACGCCGTCAACATAATAGTTGCCAGCCGTCAGCAGCAGGACATACATCAGAATACCGACCGACAGCATGCCAATTGCATGACGGACATAATCATTGACCGGCAGCTTTTTGAAAAACTTGTCGCAAATCAGCATAAAACGAACCAGCATCCATGCAGCAACACCGCACAGAATGCCCAGCAGCACATAAATAACAAGTGCTTCAAGATCGATTGCCGAAACCTGGGGAATGGCCGCCAACGGCACTTCAAAGGCCGGGGCAAGACCAAAGGAAATACGCCCGATATAAGTTGCCGCCGCCGTGGCAATCACGACGGGCAGGAAAGTACGGGTCGAAACTTCCGGCATCATCAGTTCGATGGCAAACAGCACCGCGCCAAGCGGGGTGTTAAATGTTGCCGCAATACCGGCACCAGCACCCGCCGCAAGCAGCGTAATGCGCTGCCCGGTCGGCAAATTGCGCACCTGCGCAATACTGGAGCCCAGCGACGCGCCGATCTGAATGATCGGGCCTTCACGGCCAACAGCAGCACCCGTACCAATCGACAGGGCCGATGCAATCGACTTGATCACCGCCACCAGCGGGCGAATGCGCCCCTGTTTAAAATAAATGGCGTCCATGACTTCCGGCACACCATGCCCCTTGGCTTCAGGGGCAAAATTGTTCACCAGAAACACAACCAGCATCCCGCCAACCACGGGGACCAGAATAAAAAGCGGCCCCCATGTTGATGGTTCGCTAAGGACATTGGCATCATAATTGAACGTAAAAGTGCCATAAAACGCCACATTATGAATCAGCGCAACCAGCGCACGAAAGACCACTGCGCCATAGCCGGTAACAATGCCGACCACGAGCGAAAAAAAGCATAATGTAACAAGTGTCGCGCGCCGGGGTGACGCGCCTTCAACCTGGGATTCTACCATCACCAAACCATGTACGTTCTGAGTATAGCCCGGCGTTACGCCCAGTAACACCTGTCCCTGCCCCACAATTTTTGTTGTCGTTAAGAGGGGGTGGCAGGAAAATCGTGCAATAATGGGAGGTCGACCGGTTCGACGAATGGCAATAAGCTGTACTCGCACACCCTATGCAAATCAAGGGAATATCCGGCTTTGCATAGCCGCTCTTAGAAAAGTGCAACGCTTTTGTGACATATTTGTCACCCCTGCCAATACCGTCAGGATTGTGCAAAGCTGGCTTGCACGAACGGGATGTCGAATCGTGCGAATATCGCGGTATTTGACGTTGCACCAATTCTCGAAAAGTGTATATTCGCCCGCTCACGGCTCCTTGCCGGGACGTACCCGGCTATGCCTGCGCGACATGAGGTCGCGTTAGGAAGAGACAAGCCACAAGGGGTGATTAGGAGAATTATGAGCAAGTACGAAAGCGTGTATATTGCACGTCAGGACTTCTCGACCGCACAGGTTGAAGCCCTGAACGAAAAGCTAAACGAAATCCTGACCGGACTGGGCGCAACTGTTGCCAAGACCGAATATTGGGGCCTTCGTTCCCTGACCTACCGGGTCAAGAAAAACCGCAAGGGTCACTATACCCTCTTCCAGATCGAAGCCGACAAGGACGCGATTGCGGAATATGAACGCCAGATGCGCTTCAATGAAGACGTTCTGCGTCAGATGACCGTAAAGGTTGACGAGTTCGAAGAAGAACAGTCTGCCATTCTGCGTAACCGCGACGAGCGCGGCAGCCGTGGCAACCGCCGCAGCGGCCCGCGTCAGTAATCGAGTAACGAGGAGGATATATCATGGCTGGACGTCGTCTATTTTTCCGTCGCCGCAAAACCTGCCCGTTCTCGGGTCCGGATGCGCCGAAGATCGACTACAAAGATGTCAAACTGTTGCAGCGTTTCGTTTCCGAACGCGGCAAGATCGTTCCGAGCCGTATCACGGCCGTTTCGGCCAAGAAACAGCGTGAGCTTTCAAAAGCCATCAAACGCGCTCGTTTCCTGGCGCTGCTGCCCTACTCAGACCAGGTCTGAGGCAGTCGGCAAGAGACTTTGTTTTGCGGTCTCGGCCACGGAGTAGCCAATGTCTTCGCGTGATACCCTGATGTCGATCGGTGCAGGACTGGGCAGTGCGCTCTTGTTTCTGCTGGTATTAACAGGAAGTCCGCTGGCTTTGCTGCTCTCTTATTTCGGGCATTTGCCACTTTTCCTGATCGGATTTTGGCAAGGACCCAAAAGCCTGCTGGTTGCGGCGCTTGCGGCATGTGCTGCCCTGCTTTTGCTAGGTGGTCCCATGCCCTTCGTGGTCTTTTTGATCGTGATAGCCGGACCAGCGACGATGCTGACCCGCGTGGCGCTGATTATGCGGGCTGACGACTCCGGGAAACCGAAGTTCATTCAGCCCGGCATCATTTTAGCCGTCATGGCCCTGGCAGTTGCAGTGATAGTGACAATTATCCTTGCAACCGTTGCGGCGGAAGGTCTGGAAATAAAAGAGGTGATCGCTCGCTTCTTTTCGACGATGTACTCTTCTATGGGCATCCCGCTAACAACGGAAGTCCAGCAGGTCATCGCGATCTTCCAGGCATATTTCCCGGCAATTGCGGCTTTGTCCTGGTACCTTATGGTTCTGGTCAATGCCATGATTGCACAGGCAATTCTGGTACGCGCAGGCAAAAACCTGCGCCCGACGCCAAGCCTGGCGTCGCTTGAATTACCTGGCTGGTCACTTTTTGCGTTCGCCCTGGCCGGGGCATCCATCGCCTTTGGTGATGGCAACCTGGCCTATATCGCACGCAACGTCGCGGTTGTATTGGCAGTGCCATTCCTGTTTCAGGGGCTGGCACTCATACACGGGCAGGCAGCCCGATGGCCGCAAAAACGTTTGATATTGGCGGTATTTTATATCGTCGCGGTTCTGTCTAGCTGGTCGTTTATCGCGATTTGCGGACTTGGAATTGTTGAGCATTTAATCAGGCTGCGGGGGAACCAACCGATGACCCGTAGCAATGAGGAGGATCGGTGATGGAAGTTATTCTGCTCCAGCGGGTAGAAAAACTCGGCCAGATGGGTGACGTTGTCACCGTAAAGCCGGGCCACGCCCGCAACCGCCTGCTGCCCCAGGGCATGGCCCTGCGCGCAACCAAGGCAAACATTGCTGTGTTTGAAGCACAGAAAGCCCAGCTTGAAGCTGACAACCTGGAACGCCGTAGCGAAGCCGAAAAAGTTGCCGAAAGCCTCGGCAGCCTGGCCGTTACCCTGGTTCGTCAGGCTTCTGACGTTGGTCACTTGTACGGCTCTGTCACGGCACGCGACATCGCGGCTGCCGTTACCGAAGCTGGCTGCACCATTTCGCGCGGTCAGGTTCGCCTGGAAGCCCCGATCAAGACCCTGGGTCTGCATGACATCGTCGTCGCGCTGCACCCGGAAGTCCTGATCACGGTTACCGCCAACGTTGCCCGTACCGAAGAAGACGCTGCCGAGCAGCTTCGTAAAGGTGCGGCCGTTCTGGGCACCATCGAAGAGATGGAAGAAGAAGAAGCTCTTGCTGAAGAAGCATCCGAAGAAGATTTGGAAGCTGAAGGCGAAGAAGAAGCTGCTGCTGCCAACGCCTAATTGGTGTTGTCTTGACGGTTTCGGAGAACGGCGTATCTGCAAGGATGCGCCGTTTTCTTTTGCCCGAAACAGGATTTTATCATCCCATCCAACAGGTTGCACCGGCACGGACCTGTGCGGTTAAGGTATACCGGCTATGATCAAACCTGTTTTAGGCTTTCAGCTCAACGGTATGACTGGTACCCTCCGCCATCATGAATGATCCCGAACTCGATGCCCTGTTTGCCCCGCTTGATGCAGACGATGGCGCTAACCAAGCATCAGCCCTTGAACGCATGGCCCCTCATAATTTTGAGGCCGAGGCCGCGTTGCTGGGCGCCGTCCTGAACAATAACGCCGCCTATGAGCGCGTGTCCGACATGTTGCGCCCGGAGCATTTCGCCGATGCCCGGCATGGTCGTATTTACGAAGCCTGTGGCAAACTGATCGAACGGGGGCAGTTGGCCAACCCGGTCACGCTGTCGGCCTATTTTCGCCAGGATGAACATCTGGCCGAAATTGGTGGCCCGCAATATCTGGCCGAGCTTTCCAACAATATGGTTTCCGTCATTAATGCCGGGGATTATGGCAAGCTGGTCTATGACCTGTATTTGCGCCGCGAACTAATCGATATTGGCGAAAATGTCGTCAATGAAGCCTATCAGTACGAACTTGATGCCGATGCTGCCAACCAGATCGAAAATGCCGAACAAAGGCTGTTTTCCCTGGCAACGGCGGGCGCGGCAGAATCGGGCTTTGTCGCCTTTGGCCCGGCCCTGACCAAGGCGGTCGAGAATGTCGAACATGCCTATAAAAATGCCGGCAAGGTTGTTGGTGTTACCACCGGCCTTCGCGACATTGACCGCAAACTGGGTGGTTTGCACCCGTCTGACCTTCTGATCCTGGCCGGGCGTCCGTCGATGGGTAAAACCGCCCTTGCCATGAATGTCGCCTTTAACGCGGCCATTTCGGCGCATAAAAACCGCCAAAGCGGCGAAGAGCAAGATGATGAATTGCGCACCGGCGCGATTGCCGTTTTCTCGCTTGAAATGGCAGCCGATCAGCTGGCCGGGCGTTTGCTTTCCCAGGCGGCGGAGGTTTCGGGCGATAACATGCGCCGTGGTGATTTGACCGAAGACGATTTTGAACGTCTCGTCATTGCCTCGCGCGAACTTAATACCGTTCCGCTTTATATCGACGATACCCCGGCCCTGCCGGTTTCCACCTTGCGCACCCGGTGCCGACGCCTCAAGCGCCAGCACGGCCTTGCCATGATCGTGGTTGACTATTTGCAGCTGCTTGCCCCACCAACCAATTTCCGTGGTGATGGTCGTGTGCAGGAAGTCTCGGAAATCACCCGCTCGCTCAAGGCGATTGCCAAGGAACTGGGATGCCCGGTGCTGGCCCTGTCGCAGTTGTCCCGTGCGGTCGAACAGCGCGACGATAAACGTCCGCAGCTTTCCGACCTTCGTGAATCCGGCTCGATCGAGCAGGATGCCGACGTGGTGATGTTTATTTACCGCGAACAATATTACCTTGAACGTGCCGAACCTGCGCAAAAACCCGAAGAGTCGAACGAAAAATTCTCGGAACGCTATTCGCATTGGCAGGAACGTCTTAATCACGTGTACAACACTGCCGAAGTTATTGTTGCCAAGCAGCGACACGGTCCGGTAGGTAACGTCCGTCTGTTCTTTGACGGTAACTACACCAAATTCGGCGATCTTGATCATGTCGCCGAAGAGTTTGAAGAATAACCCACTATGTTCATTACGGGGTTTTAAGTCGATGAGCGTCCTTCCCGCCCCTGGCCGTGCTGCAGACTGCGCACAGTTGGAAATTAATCTGAAAGCCATCGCTGAAAACTATCAGCGCCTGCAAAAAACCTATACCGGCCGCACGATGGGTGCAGTGGTAAAGGCCAATGCCTACGGGCTGGGTGCGAAGGCGATTGTACCGGTTTTGAAAAAACAGGGATGCCGCCTGTTTTTTGTCGCCCATGCCAACGAAGCAGCCGAGCTGTTTCCCCTGTTGCGCGGCGGCGGACGTATTGCTGTTTTTAACGGCCTGATGCCCGGGGACGAAGAATTCTTCATCGAAAACGATGTGATCCCGGTTTTGAATGATCTGGGCCAAATCGAACGCTGGTCCAATCTGTGCCGCGCCTATGAGCGCCCGGCCCCGGCCTTCATCCATCTTGATACCGGCATGAGCCGCACCGGCCTGTCGCCAAAAGAATTGCAGGCCCTGACCGAACGCCATTCACAGCTGTTATACGGCTTTGAAAAAGCGGGTTATATGACCCATCCGGTCGAAGCAGACGAAGCCGAAAGCCCGATTACCCGTGAACAATATGACCTGTTCATGAAATCGTATCGCCGCCTGCCGCCGGCGCCGCGCGGATTTTGCAATTCCTCGGCCATTTTCCGCCATACCGACTATCATCTGGAATTTTGCCGGCCGGGCTATGCCCTGTGGGGGGGCAACCCGACACCGGAAAAAACCAACCCGATGCGCAATGTGGTCACGTTAACAGCCAAGGTGCTGCAAGTACGTCAGATTGACACCGGTGAATCGGTCGGATACGGTGCGTCCTGGCAGGCTGAACGGCCTTCCACCATTGCAACTGTTGCCGCCGGTTATGCCGATGGCTGGTTGCGCCATCTTTCCAATGCAGGGAAACTGAAAGTCGGCGGGATTCAAACGCCAATGGTAGGACGTGTGTCAATGGATGCCTTTGGCCTCGATATCACCGACCTTCCGGAAGGCACACTGAAACCGGGCGACGATGTGACGCTGCTTGGCAAAGACTGCACTGTCGATGATATCGGCGCTATGTCCGGTACCATCGGTTATGAAATCCTGACCTCGCTTGGTCATCGTTATCAGCGGGTTTACACCGAAGGCTGATCCGGTCGCAATTGCGCTGCCAGAACGCCAAGAACAAGGGAATAACGCCCCAGATGCCGATTTTAGCGCCAATAGGCCGTATATTTCTTGCATTTTTGGCTGTTGTCGGCCGGGTCACGATCTTTGCCGCGAAAACGCTGTTTCATTGCGTGACGCCGCGTTTTTATTTCCGGCTGATTTTAAAACAGATGTGCGAAATCGGCTATTATTCGCTGCCGGTTGTCGCCATGACCACGCTGTTTGCCGGTATGGTGCTGGCGTTGCAAAGTTATTCCGGGTTTTCGCGTTTCTCCGCCGAAAGTGCGGTTGCCACCGTGGTGGTCATTTCCATGACCCGCGAGCTGGGGCCGGTGCTGGCGGGTTTGATGGTGGCGGGCCGTGTGGGTGCCGCCATTGCCGCAGAAATCGGCACCATGCGCGTGACCGAACAGATCGACGCGCTGGTCACACTTTCCACCAACCCGTTTAAATATCTGATTGTGCCGCGCGTGCTTGCCGGCCTGGTCACATTGCCCATTCTTGTTTTCATTGGCGATATTATCGGGGTGATGGGCGGTTACATCGTTGGTGTGAACAAGCTGTCCTTTAATTCCGGCTCCTATATCCAGAACACCTTTCAGTATCTGGAAACCCTTGATGTGGTTTCAGGGCTGGTCAAGGCGGCGGTCTTTGGCTTTATCATTACGCTGATGGGCTGCTATCAGGGCTATCATTCACGCGGCGGCGCGCAGGGCGTTGGGCAGGCCACCACAAATGCTGTGGTTTCCAGCTCCATCCTCATCCTGATCGCCAACTATGTCGTGACCGAACTGTTTTTTGTTCGCTAACCAGGGCCGTAAAACATGTCTGACAGCCCGAAAATCAGCCTGACCGACCTGCATAAAGGTTTTGGCGACAAAAAGGTCCTTCAGGGCGTGAACCTGAATGTTGCCGCCGGTGAATCTGTCGCCATCATTGGGGGCTCGGGCACGGGAAAATCGGTCACGCTGAAATGTATTCTCGGCCTGCTTACCCCTGATCGCGGATCGATCAAAATTGACGGCATTGAAATGGTCGGGGCGGACCGCAAGGCACAAGATGACATGCAGGCCAAATCCGGCATGCTGTTTCAGGGGGCCGCCCTGTTTGATTCGCTACCAATATGGGAAAACGTTGCCTTCGGCCTGATTGAAGGCCAGGGCATGGCCCGTAAAAAAGCCTATGACATTGCCATCAAACGCCTGTCGGATGTTGGCCTTGGCCCGGATGTTGCACCGCTTTTCCCGGCCTCGCTTTCAGGCGGGATGCAAAAACGGGTTGGCCTTGCCCGTGCCATTGCGACCCAGCCGGAAATTCTGTTTTTTGACGAACCCACAACCGGCATTGACCCGATCATGGGCGATATCATCAATGATTTGATCGTCAAATGCACCCGGGAACTGGGGGCCTGTGCGCTGACCATTACCCATGACATGGCCAGTGCCCGCAAAATCGCCGACCGGATCGCCTTCTTATACAAGGGCACCATCATTTGGGATGGCCCGGTGGCCGATGTCGAAACCAGCGACAACCCCTATTTGCAGCAATTCATCTCGGGCAATACCGAAGGTCCGCTTGACCTGGACTTAAAGCATCTTTAACCCCGATATCAAATTGCCTATCGTCACGCATTAAGCGGCATCCAGGCCCGGTCCCCTGCCCCAAGCAAGGCACAACCGGCCGGATAACCGACATGTCAAAATCCAGCGGAGCTTTTCGTGGCAAAAACCCAAAGCCGTTTCATCTGCCAGAATTGCGGGGCCGAATACCGGAAATGGACCGGCCATTGTGATGCCTGCGATTCCTGGAACACCATCGAGGAAGAACGCATCGAGGCAGGCCCCAAGGCCACCGGCGGCATCGCCACGGGCACGCGGGGCAAGCAACTGGATTTTGTCGCCCTGGAAGGCGAAAGTGCCCGTCCCCCCCGCGTTATTACCGGCATTACCGAACTGGACCGTGCCTGTGGCGGCGGCCTTGTTCCGGGCTCTGCCCTGCTGGTTGGCGGCGACCCCGGCATCGGGAAATCCACCATCCTGCTCCAGGCCGTTGGGGTTTTGGCTGCACGGCATAAATGCGCCTATATCTCGGGCGAAGAGGCGGTTGACCAGGTGCGCATGCGCGCCGCCCGTTTGGGGCTGGAAAAATCCAAGGTCGATTTTGCTGCCGCCACCAGCTTGCGCGATATCATTTCAACGCTGGATCAAAGTAGCCACGAAGTCGTCGTGATCGACTCGATCCAGACCATGTATGCCGATACCCTTGACAGCGCACCCGGCACCGTCTCCCAGGTGCGGGCCTGCGCCCTGGAATTGATCCGCCTTGCCAAACGCAAGGGCTTTGCCGTCATTCTGGTGGGTCATGTCACCAAAGAAGGCCAGATCGCCGGTCCCCGCGTGCTGGAACATATGGTCGATACCGTCCTTTATTTTGAAGGCGAACGCGGCCACCAGTTCCGCATTCTGCGCGCGGTGAAAAACCGTTTTGGCGCCACAGACGAAATCGGTGTGTTTGAAATGGGCGATGCCGGGCTGGTTGAAGTCCCCAATCCATCCGCCCTGTTTCTGGCCGACCGTGACGCCCCGGTTAGTGGCACCGCCGTTTTTGCCGGGCTGGAGGGTACCCGCCCGATGCTGGTGGAAATTCAGGCGCTGGTGGCGCAATCGGCCCTGGCAACGCCACGCCGTGCTGTTGTCGGCTGGGATTCCGCCCGCATGAACATGATTTTGGCCGTGCTGGATGCCCGCTGTGGCCTGCCGCTTAGCCAGTTTGACGTTTACCTGAATGTCGCCGGTGGCCTGCGCGTGGGCGAACCCGCAGCCGACCTTGCCGTCGCCTCGGCCCTTATTTCTGCCGTTGCCGATGTGCCCGTTCCTGCCGAAACCGTGATCGTTGGGGAAATCGGCCTGTCGGGCGAAGTTCGCCCGGTCGGGCAAATCGAGGCGCGGCTGAAAGAAGCCGCCAAGCTGGGCTTTGCCAATGGCTATATCCCGCGATATGGCCAGAATGCGAAAAAGAAGCTGACGGTCAAAGGCCTGAAACAGGTTGAAATCAGCCATCTTCAGGATTTGGTAAATTTATTCGGTCAGGATGTTCGGGAAAAGGTGCGCCCCCGCGAAGGCATGTATTAAACCGGCCCTTTGCCAAACCGCACCGCTTGGGGACACTTCCGATCGTTTCGGCTTTCAATTTAACGGCACAAACCACCTTTCGCTTTGCGGAATGCTAACAGGACCGACATAGAATGGACTTTTCCTTCCTCTCAGAACTGGGTGCCAGAGACGTCTTTGATCTGATCGTGGTGGCGATTGTCCTGCTTTCGGGCCTGTTTGCGTTTTTTCGTGGTTTTGTCCATGAAAGCCTGTCGATGCTGGGCTGGGTTGGTGCCGCTGTTACTGCACTTTATGGCTATCCGGTTGCCCGTCCCTATGTGCGCGAACTTATTCCCTCCCAACTGATTGCCGATCTGGCCACCGGCATTGGCCTGTTTATCATTTCGTTTCTGATTTTCTCTTTTATCAGCGGTCGCATTGCCAAAGCGGTGCAAAATTCCGGCCTGGATAGCCTCGATAGCACGCTTGGTTTTATCTTCGGCCTGGTGCGCGGCGGCCTGGTTGTTTGCATTGCCTATCTGGCCCTTTCCTGGCTGATGCCACCGGCCCAACAGCCGGAATGGGTGCAAACGGCCCGCACCCGTCCGGTCTTGCAGGAGGGTGCCTATTTGCTCAAGGCTGCCATGCCCGATGCGCTGTTTGACAACACCGCCGAGGAAATTGCTCGCACCCAGCGCGAGGCCGATGCCCGTGACCAAACCTATCGCAAATTGTTAGGGCCAACGCCCACAGCCAAAGAATCCGCGCCTATCGAGGGATACACCCAGGAAGAGATTGACGCCAAAAATCGCCTGATCAATTCGGTGACCCAACAATAAAACCATAAGCCCCCTTAGCGCGTGCACATAAACGCGCACATAAAATGGTTTTAAACAGCGTTGCCGGACGGTTGATTCGCAAAAGGTTCTGGACCAAACACCCAAAAGCGTTATACAACGCCCTCGCGCGAAGATATGGATCGCCCCTGGTGGTGATCCCCAACGAGTGAGGCGTCGGGATTTCGTTAACGCGTGCGGCATCCGACAGACGCCACCGGCGAGAGAGCGGAACCCACTCATGCTGACCACCAACCCATTTGATGACGACAAGCTGCGCGAAGAGTGCGGCGTTTTTGGCGTTTTTGGTTCGTCCGATGCGGCGGCCCTGACAGCCCTTGGCCTTCATGCCCTGCAGCATCGCGACCAGGAAGCGGCCGGTATCGTTGCCTACGATGGTTCTGACTTTCCCGCCCATCGGGCGTCAGGCCAGGTTGGCGATATTTTCGGCTCCCAGGATGTGATCGAAAGCCTGCCCGGCCACCGTGCCGTGGGCCATGTGCGGTATTCTACTGCCGGCGGCAAAGGCCTTCGTAATGTACAGCCCCTGTTTGCCGATTTTGAATTTGGCGGACTGGCGATTGCCCATAATGGTAACCTGACCAATGCCCTGGCCGTACGCGACCGTTTGGTGCGTCGTGGCTCGATTTTCCAGTCAACGGCCGATACCGAGGTGTTCATTCACCTGATCGCCACCAGCCTTTATGAAAAAATCGTCGATCGCCTGATCGATGCTTTGCGTCAGGTCGAAGGTGCCTACAGCCTGGT
>JBNKVZ010000047.1:0-27970 GCA_050299455.1 Thalassospira sp. | reverse complement strand
AGCGGGGAATCTGTAAGGAGATGACAGATATGATCAGGGCGATTGATCATCTGGTATTATGCGTTCAGGATTTGGATGCTGCCTGCGATCAGTATCGTAAGTTGGGTTTCCGGGTGACGCCAAAGGCCGTTCATCCGTTTGGCACCGGAAATGCGCTGGTGCAGCTGGACGGGATGTATTTGGAATTATTGGCGGTGGTTGATCCTGAGCTGATCGGCCCTGACGAGATTGACCAGCCCTTTTCCTTTCCTGTTTATAATCGCAATTTTTTGCGGTTGCGGGAAGGCATGTCGATGTTGGCATTGCAGTCGCACGATGCCCATGCGGATCGGGCTGATTTTTTACAGGCCGGTGCCGCCGTGCCCGAGGTGTTTGACTTTGTACGCAAGGGCGAAACACCGGATGGTCGGCAGGTGGATTTGTCGTTTTCGCTGTCTTTTGCCAGCCATCCGTTATTGCGGCATGGTGTGTGTTTTTCCTGCCAGCATCATCACCCGGCAGAGGATTTTTATTTCCCGGAATATCAGGATCATCCCAATAGTGCGGTCGCCATTGACCAGATTTTTCTGACCCATTGGGCGGCCGAGGCAGTGGAAGAATTCTTTTCTTCTATGGCCTTGAGTGATCTTGTTGATGTTGGCCATCAGGATGAATTGCTGGCGCGTTATCCGCTGGGCGATGCCATATTGCCTGATGACGGTTTTGCCGGGTTCCGCTTGCGGGTCAAGGATATCGAGGCGATCCGCCCGGCGGCCCTGTCTTTGGGGGCGATGGAATGTGGTGACATGCTGGTTGTGCCGCCAAAGCAAATGTTTAGTGTGATGATGGTGATCGCCCAGCAAAAAGCCGCCTGAACGGGTGTTCGGCGGCTTTGGATATCAAGGTGTTTTGTTGGCTGACGGGGCAGGGTTATTCTTCTTCCCCGTCGTCATCCATATCTTCATCATCATCATCGACCAGGCCGGGGTCGGTATGAAGATTAAGATTATCAAGCGCACCTTGCAGGATATAGCCCGCAGCGGCCTTGTCTACCACGTCAGCCCGGCGTTTGCGCGACATGTCGGCTTCGCCGATCAGAATGCGTTCAACCGCCGAGGTTGACATGCGTTCATCCCACAGCAGAACCGGCAGGTCGATATGCTTGTCCATTTCATCGACAAAGGCATAAACGCGGTGGCAGGCCGTGCCAATCGTGCCATCCAGCTCACGCGGGAAACCGATGACGATGCCGCCGACATTTTGCTTTTCGATAATCGATGCAAGCTCGACAATATCGCGGGTGAATTTTTTACGCTTGATCAGGCTGTAGGGCGTTGCGATTTGCAGCCCGACATCCGAAAGCGCAACACCAATGGTTTTGGTGCCCAGGTCCAGGCCCAAAATCCGCGCTGCTGGCGAAAGGTACCGCAGCAATTCCTGAGTATTATTACATATCATGGCGACCTTATAGGGCTGGGCGCGGAAAATTGCCAGCGCAAACCATGTTGAAAATGGCAATTCAGTCATGCCGTTTTGACAGGATCGGGCCGGGATTTTCAATAAAATTGATTTTACCGGAAAAAGGCGGGCGAAAGTAGAGTGCACGGCCCTTGCCGCCAGCCGTTCCGGGTGCTAGGTTCCGCGCTGTATTTCAGTTTCTGGCGGACGACCGTTCGCCGGGTGTTTTGTCATTCCTTAAGAGAGACTTTCATCCATGTCGTCTTTGGATAAGGAAACAGTTCGCAAAATTGCTTTTCTGTCACGGATCAATGTGTCCGAAGAAGGTTTAAGCGAACTGGCGGGAGATTTGACCCGTATCCTCGATTTTGTTGAGGAACTGCAAGAAGTTGATGTCGAGGGCTGTGACCCGCTGACATCGGTTGCCGATCTGACCCTGCCGCTGCGCAAGGACGAAGTCACCGATGGCAATATCCAGCAAAAGGTGCTGTCAAATGCACCCATGACCGATGCTGGCTGTTTTGTTGTGCCGAAGGTGGTTGAATAATGACGGATCTGACAAAATTAACACTTGCCGATGCCCGCGACGGGCTGGCAAAGGGCGATTTTACATCGGTCGAATTGACCGAAGCCCACATCAAGTCGATGGATGCCCATCGCAACCTGAATGCCTATATCACCGAAACGCCTGAAAAGGCTGTTGAAATGGCCAAGGCATCGGATGCCAAGCGCGCCAAAGGTGAAGCAGGCAAGATGGAAGGCCTGCCGATTGCGATCAAGGACCTGTTCTGCACCAAGGGGGTCCAGTCGACTGCGGGCAGCCTTATTCTCGAGGGCTTCGTGCCCACGTATGAATCGACGGTGACTGCGAACCTGTTTAACAACGGTGCCGTCATGCTCGGCAAGGCCAACCTTGACGAATTCGCGATGGGGTCGTCCAACACGTCGTCCTATTACGGCAATGTGATTAACCCCTGGAAAACGGCCGATGGCAAAGACCTGGTGCCGGGTGGTTCATCCGGTGGGTCGGCTGCGGCTGTTGCAGCGGGCATGGCGCTGGGCGCAACCGGGACGGATACCGGTGGGTCGATCCGCCAGCCGGCATCCTATTGCGGTATTGTTGGATTGAAGCCGACTTATGGCCGTTGCTCGCGTTGGGGCATTGTCGCCTTTGCAAGCTCGCTTGACCAGGCCGGGCCGATGACCAAAACCGTGCGTGATGCCGCCATCATGCTTGGCGCAATGGCCGGCCACGATGCCAAGGACAGCACATCGGCCCCGATTGCGGTGCCCGATTTTGAAGCGGCCCTGACCGGTGACATTCGCGGCATGAAAATTGGTATTCCGAAAGAATACCGTGTTGACGGCATGCCCGAAGAAATCAACAAGCTGTGGGATAACGGCATTGCCATGTTGCGCGATGCCGGTGCCGAGGTTGTGGATGTTTCGCTGCCGCATACGAAATATGCCCTGGGCACCTATTATATTGTGGCCCCGGCAGAAGCATCGTCCAACCTTGCACGTTATGACGGCCTGCGTTACGGCCAGCGTGTGATGGATGATGGCGACAGCCTGGATGACATGTATATGAAGTCGCGCGCTGCGGGCTTTGGCAAGGAAGTCCAGCGTCGTATCATGATCGGGACCTATGTGCTTTCGGCCGGTTATTATGATGCCTATTACAACAAGGCATTGAAGGTCCGCCGCCGCATTTATCAGGATTTCACAACCGCATTTGGCACGGTTGATGCCATTTTGGCCCCGACGGCTCCGTCGGCGGCCTTTGCGATTGGCGAAAATGAAGATGATCCGATCAAAATGTATCTGAACGACGTGTTTACCGTTCCTGCCAGCCTTGCGGGTCTGCCGGGCCTGTCATTGCCTGCCGGCCTGTCGGCCGAAGGCTTGCCGCTGGGCCTGCAATTGATTGGTAAACCGTTTGACGAAGAAACTGTCCTGCGTGTGGGCGGGGTGCTGGAAAGTGCCGCGGCCTTCAATGCAAAACCGTTCGGGCAGGAGGGCTGATCCATGACCTATATTCTTGAAGGTTCAACAGGTCCTTGGGAAATTGTGGTTGGTCTGGAAGTTCACTGCCAGGTCATTTCCAAATCCAAGCTGTTTTCCGGGGCGTCGGCCTCGTTCGGGAGTGACCCGAACAACAATGTCAGCCTTGTTGATGCGGCCATGCCGGGCATGCTGCCGGTGATCAATGCCGAATGTGTGCGCCAGGCGGTCAAGACCGGCCTGGGCCTGAAGGCCAAGATCAACAAGGAAAGCGTGTTTTCGCGTAAAAACTATTTTTACGCCGATTTGCCGCAGGGTTATCAGATTTCGCAGTTTGATAAGCCGATTGTTGGCGAAGGCACGATCATCCTTGATATGCCTGATGGTTCGACCAAGGCGGTTGGCATTGAACGCCTGCATCTGGAACAGGATGCTGGTAAGTCGATGCACGACCAGGACCCGAAATATTCGCATATCGACCTGAACCGGTCGGGTGTGGCGCTGATGGAAATCGTTTCCAAGCCCGATATCCGTTCGCCGGAAGAAGCCGGTGCCTATCTGACCAAGTTGCGTGCGATTGTGCGCTATCTTGGCACCTGTGATGGCAATATGAACGAAGGGTCGATGCGCTGCGATGCCAACGTTTCGGTCCGTAAGGCCGGTGCCGAATTTGGCACGCGTTGCGAAATCAAGAACGTCAACTCCATTCGTTTCGTGATGCAGGCAATTGAAATCGAAGCCATGCGTCAGATCGAAGTGATTGAAGGTGGCGGCGAGATTGCGCAGGAAACCCGCCTGTTTGACCCGAAACTGGGTGAAACGCGCTCCATGCGGTCCAAGGAAATGGCGCATGATTACCGCTATTTCCCGGATCCGGACCTGCTGCCGCTGGTTTTTGATGATGCCTTTATTGCTGAAATCGAAAAAACCCTGCCGGAACTGCCAGACGAAAAGAAAGCCCGTTTCATGCATGAATATGGCCTGTCGGCCTATGATGCGGGTGTTCTGGTCGCCGAACAGGAAAAGGCCGAATATTACGAGAAGGTTGCCAAAGGCCGTGATGGCAAGATGGCAGCCAACTGGGTGATCACCAACCTGTTTGGTGCGCTGAACAAACTGGGCGTTGATGTATCGGAAAGCCCGGTTTCGGCTGAAAACCTTGGCAAGTTGATTGGCCTGATCGGTGATGACACCATCTCTGGCCGTATCGCCAAGGATGTGTTTGAGATCATGGTTGAAACCGGCGGCGATCCTGAAAAAATCGTCGAGGAAAAGGGTCTCAAGCAGATCACCGATACCGGGGCGATTGAAACGGCGATTGACGAAGTCATTGCCGCCAACCCGGACAAGGTTGAAGAAATCCGCGCTGGTAAGGACCGTATGCTGGGCTGGTTTGTCGGCCAGGTGATGAAATCCACCGGTGGCAAGGCCAATCCGGGCATGGTCAACAAAATGCTGCGTGACAAGATTTTGGGCTGATCACCCCGTTTGCGCGATTTTTGCAAAAGCCGTCCTTCAAAACTGAAGGGCGGCTTTTGTCGTTTCAGGGGGTGTTATGGTCCTGTTTTTGGGCGATGGCGTCGGCCAGCATTTGTAACGCCCGGCGCAAGGGGGCACGGGTGGTTTCGTCTGCCAGTATGTCATGTGGTGAATAGTTTTTGCCGTTCAGGGCAATCGTTATGCAGGCATCTTGTAAAACAGCGGCATCCATCGTGCCGATGGTTTCAATTAATGCCGCCTGGGCGATGGTGGCCCGCCCGGATGCGTTTAATGCAACAACCGGCATTGTCATGAATTCGCCGCTGGTAACCGTCCATTCCAGCGCATTTTTAATCGCACCTGTCACGCCGTGGGCATATTCCGGGCTGGCAATCAGCACGCCATCGGCATTGCGCAATTGCTGTTTGAAATCCAGCACGCTTTGGGCTTCGTTGCCTTCATCATCGGGGTTGAAAAGGGGCAGGGTGCCCAATCCTTCAAGCAGCGTGATGGTAAGGCCGGCTTCCGGGGCAATTTTTTGGGCTGCCTGCAAAAGTATTCGGTTGATCGAGGCGGCGCGCAAGCTGCCGCAAATGGCCAGCACCTCAAAATGTGATGAAGGCATTTCAATCCTGTCGATTTGCTGTTGAGGCTGAACAGATGTTTTTGATGTGTTGTCGTAAGGGGGTGTGCCGCAGTGAAGAACCTGCCTGACAGTGCATTCTTCCATTCTAGACAGAAGAATGCACCATCAAATCCTGGGCCAAATATAAAGCTGGTTAGCTGGCGCGGATGGTTCCAAGAAGGTTGGAGACCTGTTGTTGCAGGCGGTTCGACATGGTCCCCATTTCTTGCGAGGCCCCTAGAACCTTTTGCGATGCTTCCTTGGTTTCCAGGGCGTTGCGTTCGACATCGAGAATACTGGAAGAGACCTCTTCGGTGCCGGAGCTGGCTTCGGCGACCGAGCTTGAAATTTCGTCCGTCGCGGCATTTTGCTGGTTAACGGCCGTTATGACATGGCCCGTGGCTTCGTCGATCTTTTTCACATTGTCGATAATGGCACCAACGGCGCTGACGCTGTTGCGGATGGCTTCCTGAATGGCGCTGACACGCTGATCAATTTCACCGGTTTTGTTCGCCGTTTCATTTGCCAGTTTTTTAACTTCGTCGGCGACGACGGCAAACCCTTTACCGGCTTCTCCGGCACGGGCAGCCTCGATGGTGGCATTGAGGGCGAGCAGATTGGTTTGGTCGGCGATATCTTTAATGGCGCTGACAACTTCGCCGATATTGCTGGCGAGCATATTGAGCTGGTTGACCGATGTGCTGGTGACTTCGGCGTCTTTGGCGGCCTGCGAGGCAATATCGGCAACAGAAGAAACCTGCTGGTTGATTTCTTCGGAAGAGATTGTGAGTTGCTGTGCCGAATTGGTCACGGTCTGCACATTGGCATTGGCCCGAACCGCGGCGGTTGCCACATTTTTGGAAATCGCCAGGGTGTTTTCGGAGGCATGCGTCATCTGTTCGGCCATCGAGGACAGCGAAAGGGACGAATTGCCCAAGGACTGAATGATATCCGAAACTTGTGAATCGAAATCCTCGGCCAGTTTGTGGGCCGCGATTTTCTTGTCTTCTTCGGCTTGTTTCTTCAGTTCTTCCTGTTGCTGTTGCAGGCGTTCGACTTCCAGGCCCTTGTTTTTAAAAACCAGAGTTGTTCGCGATATTAACCCCAATTCGTCATTGGTCTGGTAATTAGGGACATCAATATTATAGTCGCCTTCGGCCATTTCTTCCATCACGCCCGAAATTCTGCGTAATGGTTTTAACGCCAGCATAATCCACAAGCCCGACGCAATTCCGACAATCACAGCACAAAGCAGCGTAATGAGGCCAATATGGGAGGCGCTGGTCAAAATGTCGCGGATGATGTCGCCTTCGGCATTGTTTTTTGTTTCTTCATAATCGATGAAGAGATTGATGGTTTTCAGCCATTCCGTGAAGGCGGGTTTTGCCTCTTTCAGCAAAATAACACGGGCCTGGTCGTCCTTGCCGTTCATGCGAAGATCAATGACCTGCTGGATCAAGGGCAAAGTGTGGTCGTTGATTTTTCGCAGTTCAGATACGATGTCGTGTTCTCGCGGGTCTCTTTCCCCCTCGGTCATTGATTTTTCAAGAGGTATGGCGACATTCTTGTATTTCTTGCCCAACTCTGCAATTTGTCGGGCATAGGTTTGGGCTTCGGGCAAGTCTTGCGCCAGCACAACATCCCTTAATAAAATCGCACGGTCATGAACACTGCCGCGTGCATCAATCGCGTATTTTTGTTTGACCGCATTGATGTCGTTAATATTTCCAAGATGGTGTTCGACTTGCTGGGATTTGACAATATAGACATATGTCATAAAGCACATGGCAATTAAGACAAGAAAGAACCCCGCGATAATACGAAATCGTATTGGGACGATTTTGGTCCCGTTTTCTGAGTATTCTATTTCTTTATTTTTGAAGGAGTTATTATTTGTCATGTGTTTGTCCGTAATTATTTTGTAATATTATTTTTTTGGGAAGTGTTTAAGATTTTTATGTTCGCATTGACTTGAGTGTTGATCTTTATGTCTTGTAGTTGGTCAAGTGAAATAGATTTTTGCAATATTTATTATCCAAATTTTCTATGAGTAGTTTTTTCTTTTGCTTTCAAGTGCATAGATCGATTGCGCGAGAATCTTGGCGCGTGCATCAACTTGATGGACGTCGATCCTGTAGCCTGGAGCTTGCTTGTGTTGAATGATCGCCGGCTCTCATATTTCGTCCTTGGGGGAGTGTCAACACGGTCCTTTTGCCTGCCATGAACCCTTTAACGCGGGCGCCACTGCAATCTGCGATTTTACGATAATTGGATTGGAACCAGATTGATGGGAAGCCGCCCTGGTGCGCGGATGTTGTGGCGCCAATAGCGGTATTGATCCGTGTTAGGGGCGATAATCCCGCGGGGAGGCCCCGACAATGCGTTTGAACATGCTGGTAAAGGCGGCAGGGTTGTCATAGCCCAGATCAAGGGCAATTGTGGTGACAGCGTCGCCCGCTGCCAGTCGGGGCAGGGCGGCCAGTGTGCAGGCCTGTTGACGCCATGCGACAAAACTAAGCCCGGTTTCGCGGCGAAACAGGCGGGTGAAGCTGCGGCGGCTCATATTCAGGTCGTGGCACCAGTGATCAATCGTGTCATGGGTGCTGGGTGTGCGCATAAAGGCGTGGCAACGCCGCGATAAGGCCGGATGATCGGGCAGGGGCAGCGACAGCGGAACGCTGGGCATGGTGCGAATTTCATGTTCGATCAAGGTCATTAACGCCCCATCACGCCCGTTTAAATCATAATCGGCCGGAATAGTGACCGCCTCGGACAGCAGGCTGCGCATTAAGGGTGAAATTGCAACAACCTGGCACTGGGCGGGCATGTTTTGGCCGCGATCAGGGCTAAGATACAGGGTGCGAACGATCACTTTGCCGATCATGCGGACTTCGTGAATAATGCCTGCGGGTATCCACATGCCGCGTTGGGGCGGCATCATCCATACCCCCTGGCTGGTGGACACAATCACCAGCCCCGTCATGCCATATAAAAGCTGGTCCCGGTCATGGTGATGCGGGGCGATGATATCGCCATCGGCATAAACAACGCCCAGGCCAATGACAGGCCGGTCAATATCTGGATATGACGCCATCGCTGTTCCTGCGTATTTGGCCCAATCGCGTAAGTGATTGACCCTATCGTGGTGGTGGGCCGGTGTCGAGGCTTTTAGAATGATGCCAGATACACCGGCAATTTCGCCAGACAGCACACATACAGGGTCCAGATATGAATAATGCTGCCATTGCCCAGCGACGAACCACCAGGGCGGTTTTCCCGGTTTTGGGGGCTGCCAGTTTTTGTCATTTGTTAAATGACATGATCCAGTCGCTTTTTACTGCGGCTTATCCGATTTTCAAGGGCGGGTTTGACCTTGGCTATGCGCAGCTTGGCTTTCTAACCCTGACCTATCAGGTCACAGCATCGGTATTGCAGCCCTTGGTTGGCAGTTATACCGACCGAAATCCGAAACCCTATTCCTTGCCTTTTGGTATGGGGGTGTCGCTTTTGGGGCTTCTGGTTTTGGCTTATGCCAGTAATTTTACCATGCTGTTATGCGGCAGTGCCCTTTTGGGTATGGGGTCCTCTATTTTTCATCCGGAATCCTCGCGTTTGGCGCGTCTGGCATCTGGCGGGGCGCATGGCCTGGCGCAGTCGATTTTTCAGGTTGGCGGGAATGTCGGGTCGGCCATCGGGCCGTTGTTGGTGGCCTTTATCATTTTACCCAACGGGCAGCAAAGCCTGGCCTGGTTTGCCGTTGTTGCCTTGGGCGGCATGGTGATTTTGACCGGTTTGGGGAACTGGTACAAATTGCAGGGCCACGCCAAACCGCCCGCGCGTAACCGGCCTGTTGTTCATGCCCATTTAAACCGGGCGCAGGTGTCACGCGCGTTGACCGTGCTGTTTTGCCTGATGTTGTCGAAATGGTTCTATCTGGCCAGTTTCACCAGCTATTATGTATTTT
This sequence comes from Thalassospira sp., assembly GCA_050299455.1. Lineage (GTDB taxonomy): Bacteria > Pseudomonadota > Alphaproteobacteria > Rhodospirillales > Thalassospiraceae > Thalassospira. The sequence goes on along the minus strand of JBNKVZ010000047.1, from coordinate 18,461 downwards.
ACCTGATGGATCGGTTTACCCTTTCGGAAGGGCAATCGCAGATTTACCTGTTTGTCTTTTTGGCCGCCGTTGCGGCCGGAACCCTGATTGGCGGGCCGATTGGCGACCGCATTGGCCGTAAAAAGGTTATTTGGGGGTCTATTGCCGGGACATTGCCGTTTGCATTGTTTTTGCCCTATGTCGGGCTGGGTACCACCATCATTCTCAGTGTGATCATCGGCTTTGTGATTTCATCAGCCTTTTCCGCCATTGTCGTTTACGCCCAAGAGCTTGTCCCGGGCCGGATTGGCATGATTTCCGGGCTGTTTTTTGGCCTGGCATTTGGCATGGGCGGGATCGCGGCGGCCTTGCTCGGTGTGCTGGCCGATGCGACGAGCCTTTATTTTGTCTATCAGCTTTGCGCCTTTTTCCCCGCCATTGGCTTTTTGGCGGCGTTCCTGCCCGATATTGAACGCGACGGTAACCCTGCGTAAGGCAATATCGCAAACATCAAAAAGGCCGCCTGACATTGCCAGGCGGCCTTTACGTTAGTGGGCGTCTTTGCGAACTTAGCCAACCTGCTGGGCGGGGAAGCCTGCCTCTTCAATGGCGGCGATGACGGCCGCACTGTCGGGGTCGCCCGAAACCGTGACCAGGCCACCAGCAAGATCAACATCGACCTTGCCAACATCACTGACGCTGTTGGCGGCTTCGGTAACAGCTTTGACGCAGTGGCCGCAGCTCATTTCTTCGACTTTAAGTTTCAGCATGGCAATTCTCCATCCGTTTGACTGTCGGTATTTTGCACCTTCCTGTTAAGGGAAGGTCAAGTCATTTTCAGGATGCCAGCAATTTCATCGTCGCATCGGCGGCAAGTTCGCTCGATGCCGGGTTTTGCCCGGTGACCAGTTTGCCATCGGTCAGGGCAAACGGGGCCCAATTGGCACCTTTTTGATATTTGCCACCGGCCTTTTTAAATTCCTGCTCGATGGATAAGGGCACAACTTCTTCCAGCCCGACGGCCTTTTCTTCGTCATCGGTAAAGCCGGTGACGTCCTTGCCTTTAACCAGCGGCTCGCCATTGCCGGTTTTGGCATTCACCAATGCTGCCGGGCCATGACAGACGGCACTTACCGGTTTGTCCTGGGCGACGAAGGCCTCGATCAGGGCGATGGAATCCTTATTGGTTGCCAGGTCCCATAACGGGCCGTGACCACCGGGGAAGAACAGCGCATCATAATCATCGGCCTTAAGGCCCGTAAGCGGGACAGTCGAGGCAAAGGCCTGTTGCGCGGTTTTGTCCCCTTCAAAGCGTTTGGTTGCCTCGGTCAGGGCATCATCGGCTTCGCTGTTGGGGTCAATCGGGGGCTGTCCGCCCTTGGGGGATGCCAGTGTGACGGTCGCGCCACCATCGATGAAGCGATAATAGGGGGCGGCAAACTCTTCCAGCCAGATGCCGGTTTTGTGCCCGGTATTTCCCATTTCATCGTGCGACGTCATAATCATTAAAATGCGCATTGCCTATAATCTCCTTGGCATCATTTGTGAGCGATAGATAAGGAGGATGTTGGCAATATGCCAGGGGGGGAGATAGACGGACATTTTAAAGCTGGTTTAATAAGACAGCAGCATGCCGACCTCGGGTGCCAGCAGGTGCCAGGCCACCATCCACATCACGCCAGCGGTTATGGCATTAATGATTTTCCAGGTAATGGGGCGGGCGATATATGGCGCAAGCCAGGCTGCACCCAGGGCAATGGTAAAAAACCAAATGAAACTGGCAGTGATCGCGCCCAGGGCAAAGGCCAGCCGCTCGGCTGCGGGGTATTGCCCGCCAATACCACCCAGAACCACCACCGTATCGATATAAACATGCGGATTTAACAGCGTTATCGCCAATGTGGCAGACAAAATGGCGCGCCAGCCCGTGGTTGAACGGGTGTCTTCGGTTAGTTTTTCATCCTCGAACACGCGGACAAAAGCAAAACACCCATACCAGATCAAAAAGGCACCACCGCCCCAGGCAGAGATTTTGGTCAGCACCGGGTAGTTTCTTATAATGGTGCCAAGGCCCGCAACACCGGCGGTAATCAGCACCGCATCGCATAGCGCGCAGATCAGGGCAATCTGTAACGGATAATTGCGCCGTAACCCTTGTGACAAGACAAAGGCATTTTGCGCGCCAATGGCGATAATGGCACTTGCGCCAAGTCCCAAGCCGGTTGCGTAGGGCAAAAGCATTTTCAAAATCCAGTATGTTCAAATCGTCAGTGTTAGCTCCGGTGATAACAAGTTTCGAAAATAAGAAAATCGAATTATACTGATGCTTCATTAGCAAAAATGATACTGGCGATGATTGATTACAAATTACTGGAGGCCTGTGCTGGCGTGATCCAGCATGGCAGTTTTGAAAAGGCGGCACGCGCATTGGGGCTGACGCAATCGGCGGTGTCGCAACGTGTGAAATTGCTGGAAGACCGCATTGGTCAGCCCCTGATCATGCGGACCAAACCAATTGCACCAACCCAATCGGGGCAACGTTTGTTGCAACATTATCAGCGCGTGCATTTGCTAGAGCAGGAACTGCGCGATGATGTGCCCGATGTGGTTGAAGGGGGCGGTTATGGGCATATTGCCCTGGCGGTCAATGCCGATAGCCTGGCAACCTGGTTTCACGGCGTGCCCAAAAAACTGTTTGATGAATTGGATTTGTTGTCTGATTTAAAGGTACAGGATGAAATTTTAACCCATAATCTGTTGCAGTCGGGCCGGGTTCTGGGCGCGGTGGGTACCCGTGATATCCCGGTGCAGGGCTGCAAACTGCGGTCGCTTGGCACCATGCGGTATATTATGGTTGTTTCGCCCGAATTTGCCGCCCGGTTTTTTTCAAACGGGGTAACGGCGGATGCGTTGCGGGCCTGCCCGGCGGTGAATTTTTCCGAGCATGATGAATTGCAAAACCAGTTTCTTTATCGGTTTTTCGGGCTAAATCCCGGTGAATTTCCGGCCCATACCATGCCGAGTTCACAAGGGTTTGTCTCGATGGCGGAGCAGGGCGCGGCCTATGCCGTGGTTGAGGAACATCAGGCAGAACCGGGGCTTGCGGCCGGGCGATTGGTGCAGCCGTGCCCGCATGTCATTGAACGGCCATTGTTTTGGCATTATTGGAATATGGAAAGCAGGCTGCTTTCCCGCGTGACGGATATTGTTTGTGAAGAGGCACGCCGTTTTTTGCACAAGCAAGGCAAAAAGGGCGATCTTATTGAAAATCATCAATAAACATATTGATGTTGCGGGAACCAATAACGATCTGCGCCGTTTGACAGAAGAAAAAAATTGCTTCTTACTTTGTGGTTGTTATTGAAGATAACCATCCGTGTTTGTCACAGCAGAAAGAATTTCATAGATGTCGCACCGGCTGATCGCCTGTGATCATTGTGACTACCTTCATACAGAAGAAGAAATTCCGACCGGACATGTCGCACGCTGCGCACGGTGTGGTTCTCCGTTGTATCAAAGTCAGAATAACAGCATTGAACGATCTCTGGCCTTTGCTTTTACAGCCCTGGTTTTGTTTATTCTGGCAAATTCATTTCCGATTTTGCAGTTCAGCATGGAAGGCCGAAGCGAGACCAATACGCTGTCATCGGGGATGATTACGTTTTGGAATGAAGGGTTTGCCTTTTTGGCGTTCATGGTTGGCTTGACGTCTATTCTTGCGCCCTTGTTGTTGATCCTGGCCTATATTTATGTGCTGCTGCCTTTGCGCTTCGGGTTGGATTTTCCCGGCATTCGCAAGGTTTGGCGTGTTTTGGCGGTGGTTCGGCCCTGGTCGATGCTAGATGTTTTTCTGATCGGCCTGCTGGTTGCACTTACCAAGCTTAGCGATTTTGCCGATGTGATTGCCGGTCCCGCCTTTTATGCGGTGTGTGCCCTTATCCTTGCAACCTTGCTGATGAGCTCGCAGCTTGACCCGCGCGAAGTGTGGCACAAACTGGCCCCCAAAGGGCTGAAATACCCGACTACTGACGATATTGATACGCGCCAGCCGCCCCCGCATTGGGTCACCTGCGAGGTTTGCGCCTATGTCTTGACCGGGGATGCGGTGCATCAGGCGCATGCAAAATGCCCGTGTTGCGGGTCGGTTGTGCATCATCGCAAACCGCGCAGCCTGTCGCATGCCTGGGCCTTCTGGATCAGTGCGGCGGTTTTTTATATTCCGGCCAATGTCTTCCCGATCATGAGTGTCACGATGTTGGGCAGTACCGAGTCTGATACCATCCTGTCAGGGGTGAGTGCCCTGATTGATGCTGGTGAATGGCCGATTGCGATTGTGGTGTTTTGCGCCAGTATTGTGGTGCCGGTGTTTAAACTGGTGGTTTTAGCCTGGGTTTATACGGTATCGGGCATGGGGGTTGCGGGCCCCTTGCGCCAGCGCACGCGGATTTACCGCATTACGGAATTGATTGGCCGGTGGTCGATGATTGATGTGTTTATGGTTTCAATTTTGGCAGCCTTGGTAAAACTGGGCAATATTGCTACCGTTGTGCCAGGGTTTGGGGCAGTGGCATTTTGTGCCGTGGTTATTTTGACGATGCTTTCCGCGATGGCGTTTGATCCACGCCTGATCTGGGATCGCGCAATATTGAAAATGCAGCAAGGAACGCCATCATGAGCGATGACAGCCAGAACCCGGTGCCATCCGAGCCACAAAAACCCGAGATTCGCCGTGGATTGCAAAATCTGTCGCTGATTTGGCTGGTGCCCCTGATTGCGGTTGTTATTGGCGGATGGCTTTTATGGCGCCAAGTGGCCTCGAAAGGCCCCGAAATTACGGTTACATTCCAGACCGCCGAAGGGCTGACCGAAGGCAAGACAGCGGTACGTTATCGCGATGTTGATGTGGGCCTTGTTAAGGAAATCAACCTGTCGAAGGATTTCCGCAATGTCGATCTGGTCTTGCAGATGAATGCCGATGTGGAAGATTACCTGACCGATAAGACCAAGTTCTGGGTGGTGCGTCCGCGTGTTTCCGCGCGTGGGATTTCCGGCCTCGAAACCATTGTGACCGGCGCTTATATCGAAATTGTGCCAAGCAATAAGGGCAAGCCCACCAAGAAGTTTGTTGGATCGGAAGAACCGCAATTTATTGCCGACGGCAGCGACGGAACGCGCTTTGTCCTGACAGCGGATGAACTTGGCTCGATCAATTCCGGTGCGCCGATTTTGCTGCATGGGGTGTCGGTTGGCGAGGTGCTCGATACGTCACTGGATGCGGCGGCACAAAAGGTATCGATCCCGATTTTCATCAAGTCGCCATATGATAAACTGGTCAAGAATGACAGCCGGTTTTGGGATTCCAGCGGCGTTAGCGTTAATTTGAATGCCCAGGGTGTTTCGGTAAAGGCGCAATCGATCCGCACGGTTATTCAGGGCGGTATTAACTTCATGACGCCGCGTGGCAACGAGACATCAGCCCCGGCAAAGTCCAATACGGTGTTTACACTTTATAAAGACCGCAAGCAGGCCGAAAGCCTGATGCAGGGCTATACGCAAACCTTCATGTTGTATTTTGATGGTTCGGTACGGGGCCTTGTGGCGGGGGCACCTGTTGAATTTCGCGGTATTCAGGTTGGCACCGTTGACAGCGTTAATCTGGAATATTTGAGTGACAAGGGCATATTCCGTGCCCCTGTTCAAATCACGGTGGAGCCTGAACGCATTCGAACCGTGGGGGCCAAACCCAAAAATGCGGCGCAATATAAGGAAGTGATCGATAAGTTGATCGAAGATGGCCTGCGCGCGCGCCTGAAAACCGGCAGCTTCCTGACCGGGCAGCTTTATGTGGATATGGATATGTATCCGCTGTCTCCCGCACGGTATTCGGAGGATAATAAAAAAGGTGTCCAGGAACTGCCGACATTGCCCAATCAGAGCGATGAACTGACGGATTCCCTGCAATCCTTGCTGGCCAAGATTGAAACGGTGCCCATTGAACAAATCGGGATGCGGGTATTGGGGACGGTTGAGGGCATGGAAAATATTGTTACCTCGCCCGAACTTCAGAAAAGCATAAAAAGCATTCAGCAAGCCAGCGATGGCATCAATAAGTTGGTGTCCCATCTTGATAGCAGTGTTCTGCCCGCCACTGAGCAGGCCTTGGATGAAGCGCGGAAAACTTTGACGGATCTGCGCGATATGACAGCTCCCAATTCGCCGGTCAGATATAACCTTGAGGAATCGCTCAAGGAAATTTCGACCGCCGCGCGTTCGGTCCGCACTCTGGCGGATTATCTGGAACAAAATCCCAACGCCCTGATCCTGGGCAAATCCAGCAATCAGGAGGAATAAGATGTTTTTTGTATCAGGTAAGCCCCAGCGTAACAGGCAGGATATGGGACATATCGGTGGCCGGATGAAACGGATTTGCCAACTCGGTGTGATGACGGGAATGGTCGCATTACTTGCCGCCTGTAGCAGCCCAGATACGGGGCGGTATTTTGTTTTGTCAACCGCTGCGCCAACGCAAACCCTGCCGTCTGGCGTGGTGAATGCGGTGTTGGGGGTGGGGCCCGTTTCGCTGCCTTCGCATCTTGATCGGGCACAGCTTGTTTTGCGTACCGGCCCGAACGAGCTTTATTTGCGGGAAAATGATAAATGGGCGGAGCCGCTTGTTGAAACAACCCGGCGCATATTAACCCAGGATTTGCAAGCGCGCCTGAAACCCAAGCGCATAGAAACCTTTCCCTGGAACAGCCGCGATGGGGTGAATTGGCAAATCGCTGTTGATGTGGACAATTTTGAAGCACAGCCGGACCGAACCGTTCGTTTGAATGCGCAGTGGGAAATCATCGATTTTTCCACTGGAAAAATTGTCATTTCACATCAGTTCGATCAAAGAATTAAACCGGCCTCGGCAAAGAGTGCCGATATTGTTGCCGCCATGAGCCAGTTGCTGGGTAAACTGGCGGACGAGATTTCACTTTCCTTTGTCTCATCCTGATTGTTTTATTTTGCGTTTAAAAGAGAAGAAAAATACAACTTTTATGCGATATGACAGTTTCACATAACGGTCATCCGTCTGTTTAAAAGATAATGCTATCCCGACCCTCATCAATACTTCGAGGGGGCTTGGGGAAGATGAAAAAAACTGGTCTTTTAAACTGTGTTGCTATTGGCGGGTTGTTGAGCATTGCGTTCCCCGTTTTGGCAATTGCGGCGGACATTAATATTCCGGCAAATACGACCGATACATCTGAACGCAAAATTTCTGGCAATGATCAGATGACGGTCGGCGCGGGTGCCGTTTTATCGACCAAAGACGAGGCCCTGCTGATTGATAAAGACGAGGATGCGACCGGCATTAAAATTGATAATGCCGGTACGATTGAATCGTCAGACAAGCGCGCCATTCGTGCCGATGACGCAAAAAAGAAGCTGCGCAAAATTGAACTGATCAATCGGTCCGGCGCGGTTATTCAGTCCAATGCCAAGGATGCCGTGCAGTTTGGCAAGAATGACAGTGACAGCGTCATTACCATCGATAATTCGGGCACCATTGCATCGGGCGGTGGTCAGGCACTGGATCTGGCTGACAGCCACGGTATTACCCTGACCAATCGTGCGGGCGGCGTTATTTCAACATCCGGGGGCGACGATGCGGTGCGTACCGGTGTCGCCTCGAAGGTGGATAATTATGGCACCATCAAGTCCGAAACGATGGGGCAGGGTGACGGTATTGATACGCGCGATGACAAAAACACCAATTCCGTCATTGTTAACCATACCGGCGGGCTGATCAGCGGTGGCAAACATGGTGTTTCCGGGGGCAATGGGGATGATTTTAAGACCTCCCAAACCGTGACCGTCACCAACGAAAAAGGGGCCACCATCATTGGCCGGGCCGGGTCCGGTGTTGGCATGGATGATAACGGCAAGGTTATCAATTATGGTACGATCACGGGGGCGTGGGACGGTGAATATTTGGGGGACCCTGAAAAGCCGGAAAGTGATCGCGGGGTTGACGGTGATGGCGTTGATATTGACCAGAATGCCGACATTGAAAATTATGGCCTGATCCAGGGGACCGGGGCAACCGGCAAAAAAGGCGGCCAGGTCAATCATTCCGAAGGTGTTGCCGCGGGCGGCGGGACGATCATTAATCATGAAGGCGCAATTATCCGGGGCTATCATTCCGGTATTCTGATTGATGATGGCAATGATGATCACGCCATTGCGGCAACCACAATTAATAATGCCGGAACAATTGAGGGGCAGAATCTTTTTGCCTTGAAACTGGTTGGCGATTTCGCAGACACATTGGTCAATAGTGGTGTGATTAAGGCCGGCACGGGTTCGACCTTTGCCATTGATATGGGGGCGGGCGATGATTCCGTGACCATCAATGGCGGGACGATTTCCGGCGGTGATATTCTTGGCGGAGATGGAACCGACAGCATTGATTTTTTCAAAACCGGTTCGGGCAAATTTACCTTTGATGACAATATTTCCGGTTTTGAAACGTCGCATATTTATGGCGGATCGGTTGTGCTGCGGGGGGATTTTGGCGTCACCTCATCGGTTACGGTTGATTCCGGCGCATCTTTGCAGGCGAATAAAACATTTACCACAGGCACGTTGACCAATAATGGCACCCTGAAGGCTGCGGAAAACGGCGCCATTCGCAACATTGTCCTGTCCGGTGATTACAGTCAGGGTGCAAACTCTGTTCTGGAAGTCGGGGTGAACGGCCAGGCGCAAAAATCCGATCAGATTCAGGTGGCGGGGACGGCATCGCTGGCTGAAGGGGCAACTTTCCGCCCCAAATCCAAGGGATATATCAAGGATGGTGCGACCTATAAGGTTGTGACATCGTCCAGCCTTGTTACCGATATTAACGGGTTGAAATTGGATCAGTCATCGCCTCTGGTTAACTGGAGCCTTGATAAGGATGGCAATGATCTGGTGCTGACGGCTTCCCTTAAATCAATTTCGGATGTTGCCGGTCCGACTGCCGGTGGGGCAGTGCTACAAAGTTTGATGTCTTCGGCCAATGGCGACATGGCATCGGTGGTCGGGGCATTGCAGGGCCTGTCCTCAAAAGAGGAAATTCGCACGGCAATCAAAGAAATAACACCAGCACCATCCAGCGGTACGTTTCAGGCGACAACGGCCACATTAGGTGCGGTATCCTCAACCATTGAGGGGCGTATGGCGGCGGTGCGCGGTGCCGGGCAGGGTGATGGCGCTGTCGCGACATTGGCCTTAAATGAAACACAGGCCAATCCCCTGACGTTAAGTGACGCCCAGCCGACGCTGGGGATCATGACGAGCGGCGCACCGGCCAATAGTGGTGTGTGGATGCAGGGATTTGGCACGAACGGCCAGCAGGATGCCCGAAATGGCAGTGCCGGGTCGCGCAGTCATGGGGCTGGTTTTGCCATTGGCGGCGATATGCGGGTCGCGCCGCATATGGTTGCCGGTGTTGCCGCCACATTTTCGCGCAGTTTTGTCCGGGGACGGGATGCCCAAACCGCAGATCGCAGCCGCATTAACAGCTATCAGCTTTCGACCTATGGCAGTTACAGTTTTGAAGATGCTTTTGTTGAAGGGGTCGTTGGTCTTGCCCGGAACAAGTATGACAGCTCACGCCAATTGCCGTCTTTAGGACGCTCGGCCAATGCCGATTATGCCGGTTGGCAGGGCTTCGGTAAGGTTTCGGTGGGTAAATCGTTTTTGCTTGAGGCGGGGACGCTGACCCCGATCGCCTCTTTGCAATATGCCCATACCAGCATTGATGGTTATACCGAAACCGGGGCTGGTGCAGTGTCGCGCTCTGTCGCCAGTCAGGATTATGACACGCTAACACCGGGAATCGGCGCGCGGTTTGCCCTGCCGTTTCAGCAGCTTGAAACCGGGCGCCTGTCAGTGCAGCTTTCGCAAATGTTTTCTTATGATGTGGTGGCAGATCGCCAGCATATGAAATCCTCCCTTGTGGGGGGCGGTGCTGCATTCGACACACAAGGCATTGAACCGGATCGTTTTTCCTCTGCCACCGGCATTGGGGTCGGTTATCGGAACGGTAATGTCAGTATTGATGCCGGATATGAGCTGGAATTGCGTCAATCCTATACCGGGCATGCCGCGCTGCTGCGTTTACGGTATGATCTGTAAGATCATGATATTCGGGGTCGAAGACGGCCCCGACTATTTTTGATGCGAGAGATACGCGATAAGAGATTGTAAAATCTTGGTTTGAGGGACGCCCCAGCTGTGAATGCATCTTGAGGTAGCCGCTGCGAATGATGATTTGTTGTTTTTGTTTTAAACTTCGCTTATTCTAATCTTAAGGGGGAGAATGCCCCCATTTTGGGACATGCAACTGCAGCTTTCCACGGTTTTTCGCCGATACAGGTAGTTTTGGGGAGCCAGTCAGCATTATGTTGGTAAAAACAGCATATACGTACGAAGTGCGGGTTCGGCGTGATGATCGATGGATCATTCATGCCACCTATGAAAACGAAAAAGAAGCCATTGGCGACGCAGAGAATTTGCTGCGGGGCAAGGTTGCGGCTGTCCGCGTTATCCGCGATTGGGAACGCGAGGATGGCCGTCATATTGAAAAAGTTCTTCTGGAAAAAGAAGGACAGGGTGGTGGCGATGACAATCAGGTTCGTGTCACGCCCATCGAAGATGCTGCCTTGTGCGAGACCGATGAAGATTTGCTGGGGGTGGAAAGCCGTGCCACCATTAACCGGCTGTTGCGCAAGTATTTTGAACAGGAAGTACTGACCCCGACCGAGGTGATGTACAATTTCAAAAACATGCGCAAGCTGATGTATCACGATACATTGCTGCCCAGTGCTGTTGACCGTGTTGCGACCATTCATTCGCGCACCACGGAAGGCAACCATATTGACGCATCAAACAAACTGCATCGTGCGATAGACACGCTGGCAGCCCGGGCGCGCCAGGTGGAAAAATACGACCTGCCGCAGTTTGAGGATGCCACCATTGCCGAAGTGCGTCGCGAAATCAAAAGCTTGCGCCTGGCGGAAGATACCGATTTTCTGACAATGGTGGCGCTAACCCGTGAATTGTCATCATCGCGCAGCTGGATTGGCAAGCTGGATTTTGCCCTGAAGGTCAAGGGCGACCCAAAGGATGACCGCGCGCGGGCCATGGTTGACGACGTGGTGGCCGATATTCTCGGATCGCCCGTCGCATTGAAGGATTTATTGGGGCCATCGCGCAGTTTTGGCGATGCTGTTTTGCTGCATATTGACCTGGCCTTGGGCAAGGCAAAAGGCAATCGCGGGGCGGCACAGGATGTGCTGGACCTTTTGAACCCGTTATTTGCGGCGGGTTTGTTGCCGAAAGCGCAGTTCGTGATGTTTGATTTTGTCGCCCGCGAGCTTAAAAGTGCCAATTCATTTTCCCGTCATGATGGCGATGCCGACCAGCTTGTCCAAATTCTGGATCGGTTGTTAAATGCCGATGGTGTGGTTTTTGGTCAGCCAATGGTGGAAGCCCTGATCGAGCGCGGTGCCCGTATTCGTAATGTCGGGGGCAGTCGTGCCTTTGGCGAAGGGGTTGAAGAAATTGCCGGTTGCCTGGCACCTGGATGGCGGCGATTGGCATTTTTGTCCGAAGTGACGCAAAGCGAACGGGCTGCGCATATTCAGGATGAATTGGCGGCATTAACACGAAAAACAGTGGCCGATATGCGCGGGCTTCGCGCGTTTTGTGGCATGAAGGCAAAGCCGCGCGAAAAAATGTCGCTGGTGACGCAGTTGCACGAAAAAGTAACCCGGTCCAATTTTGTCGAGGATTTGAAGCGCGATTTGGCCGACAAACTTGATGACGGCCTGGCAGATTATTTGATGCGTGAAAAAGTCATTGAACGCATTGATAATCCGGCGCTGCATTTGCGCCAGCGCGCCTATATGCTGGTTAAATTCTGTTCCAGCGGCGTGTTGATTGAGGGGAAATCGGCGACAATGGCGCGCAAAAGGGTTGTTGGTTATTTACGTCAGCCCAATTTCACCGACCGGCTGGTAGATGATTTGACCGAAACACAGCAAAAGGAAGGCACCTTGCGCGACTTTTATGCGTTGCTGCAACGAAGCGGTTTTTAGCATTTTTGCCTCTATTCTTTTCCAAGCCCTTCAAAACGCCCCGGATTTTTCCGTGGGCGTTTTTGTTTGACCGTTTGGTGTGGGCCGTATGGTCGTTATTGGCAAGATTGGTGGGGTGTTTGTCATTGTTGCCATCGGCGTCTGGCCGCACAATGGCCGGCATTATACAGGAGCCATCCGATGACCCGTCCCGTTTGCCGCCCGGAAACGCCTAAAAGACTGATCGCCTGTTATGCCTTTGACCAGGTCATGAGCCTGGATGTGACAGGGCCTTTGCAGGTTTTTGCCTCGGCCAATGCCGAATTGGTGCGCCAGGGTAATCCGCCGCTATATGAGCTTGTGGTCTTTGCCGAAACGGTTGGTCCTGTGCAAACATCGGCGGGAATAAAGCTGTATGCCGATTTGAAACGCACCGACATTGACCTTGCGGGGGTGGATACCATCCTTGTTCCCGGCGGGGATGGCATTGATGCGGTTTGTGGGCATCAGGATGTGTTGTCCTGGTTACGGCTGGCAGCGCAGTCTTGCGACAGAGTGGGCTCGGTTTGTTCCGGGGCCATGCTGTTGGCAGCGGCTGGCTTGCTTGATGGCCGTTTGGCAACAACGCACTGGTCGCGCTGCGGTCAGATGCGCGCGACCTATCCGGCAATCGGCCTGGTGGAAAATCGCTTGCATACATATGACCCTGACGGGCTTGACGGGGATGCGCATATCTTTACCTCGGCCGGTGTGACAGCCGGGATCGACCTTGCCCTGGCCTTGCTGGAACATGATTGCGGGCGTGCTATGGCGCTGGCGGTGGCCCGCCGTTTGGTCATGTTCCTTAAGCGGCCCGGCGGGCAGGCACAATTTAGTGCCTATCTCACCCCGGCTGTTGGTGCCTCGGCACAATTGGCTGAATTACTGGACTGGTTGCCAAGCAACTTGCAGGCCGATCTGTCGCTGGAGGCCTTGGCCGCGCGTGCCCGCATGTCACCGCGCACATTCTCGCGGGTTTTTACCCGTGATCTGGGCATGACCCCGGCACGATATATAGAACGATTGCGTGTTGAGGCGGCACGCGGGCTTTTGCTGGCCGGGGATGTTTCAATCAGCCAGGTTGCCTGCTTATGTGGCTTTGGGCACCCCGAAACCATGCGCCGGGCCTTTCACCGGCAGCTTTCGATCAGCCCGCAGGATTATGCCGACCGCTTCGGAGCTGGCTTGTTTGCCCAAGAGCCCGCCCGATCCGACTGACGGTATTTTTACATAAATCACAGATATGAAATGAAAGTTGGCAACATGCTGTTACTGACAAATGGACAGGTGCGTCTGCTGTTTATCGCCCAGGCCCTGTATTGGATCTGTTCGATGGTGGGCATTACGCTGACATCGCTTGTCGGCGTGCAATTGGCCCCCTATGCCAGTTTGGCAACATTGCCTTTGGGGTTGCTGGTTTTGGGCAATCTTGGTGGTGTGCAACCCATCTCGATTTATATGCAACGACACGGGCGCCGGGCCGGCTTAATGATTGGCGCCTGTTGCGGCGTGGTCGGCGCCGTTATTGCGTCTCTCGGGGTATGGTGGGGCAACTTTAGTGTGTTTTGCATGGGGGCGGTGCCGATCGGGATTTATCAGGCATCAGCGCGTTATTATCGCTATGTCGCGCTAGAAGCGGTTGAAAGCCGGCATAAAGGGCGGGCGGCGGCCTATGTAACCGGTGGCGGGGTGCTGGCTGCTTTGATTGCGCCAGAACTGGCGGTTTGGGCGCGGGATGCGTTGGTGATACCCTTTCTTGCTGCGTATCTGGTGATGGTGGTGATATCGGTTCTGGCGGTCCTGTTGCTGGTGGCGGTTAAACCGGGCGAGATACCGGCCCGCATCCCCAATGGCGGGGCTGTGATGCGTGAATTGTTTTTGCGACCCAAAATTTTCTCGGCTGTTGCCATTGCCGGCATCGGGCAGGGCGTGATGGTGCTGATCATGACGGCAACACCCCTGGCAATGCAATTTTGCGGCTTTAACATTGACCAGTCGTCCGAGGTGATCCGCTGGCACTTCATTGGTATGTTTCTGCCGGCCTTTATCGCCGGACCGTTAATTGACCATCTCGGGGCCAGGAAGGTGGCGGCATTTGGCGCGGTTATTCTCATTATCAGTGCCTGTATTGCCATTGCCGGGCTTGATGAATCCCATTTTCTGTTCAGTTCGTTTCTATTGGGGATGGGGTGGAACCTTATGCTATTGGCAGGCACAACCTTGTTGGGCGAAGGCCACGGCCCGGACGAACGCGGCCATGCCCAGGCGGTGATGGAGCTTGTTAACGGGGCCTTGGGGGCTGTGGCTTCCTTTGCGGCCGGGATGCTGATTGTGAATGCCGGGTGGCAACCGGTTAATATTGGCATGGTGCCGGCAGTGTTGGTTGCGCTTGGGATTATGTTCTTCTGTGGCCGGTCAAGACGAGATGCATCCAGTTAAATCGGGTGAGTGCTCAACAAGAATGCCCGACAAACGCAAAAAGCCCGCCGGGGGATAGTCCGGCGGGTCAGTTTTGTGGGGTATTCGCAGGATGATGAAAATACCCCGGCGCGATTATCAATCAATATTGGTTCAAGGGCAGCCACAATGGGAGCAATGTAGCGTGTCATAGACCAAACAATAAAAAAGCCAGCGATTACGCTGGCTGCAGGGTCGGTTCCGGGGTGTTCGTGGCGACAAAGTCCTTGATTTTCTGAAGGACGAAATCGCGAGAGGCGCTTTCGCGGGTTTGAAACAGAACTTCGCGTTCCCGGATCACCAGGCCCAGATAAACCGGATCTGTGCGGTCCTCATGCTGAAGTTTCAGGGTGCGTAAAACATGGCCGTAGTCATCAGTGCGTTGATAGACGGTCCGCATCAGGTGCTCCTGCGTGTCTCTTCTTCACATCTGTGGGGTGGGTTTCCCCGCACGTCAACCTTATGGCAGAAGTTCTTTTCGGAGCCGTGACAGCTCTGTGATTGTTTGAAGACAGTTGCAGAAAATTGTTTTTGCAAGGGCGCCATGTCCCGCATTTTCAATCTGGCGGATTCGGCCAGGCGTTTTTATCACGGCTATCACGCCAAATGCCGGTATATCGCCGTTCAATCCGCATATGTTGTGCGATGTGCAATCGCTCCCAGGAGCTCCCGGTATCTGTCAAAGCGATCTGCATTGGTTATCGGAACATGCCTGCATCATTTCGCGGTTGAACAATTGCGACGTAATGACAGGAAAGGGCTGGGGTTTTTCAAAAAATTGGCGCTAAATGCACAATTGTAAAAAGAAATCCGCCCATACCCGGTTTTGAGGCATTGACAGTATCGGATCGGATGTTTAAGAAAGGCGGCGTTCCACACGGAACACCACTCAAAACGGGCAAGTGGCCGAGTGGCTGAAGGCGCTCCCCTGCTAAGGGAGTATGGGGTCAAAAGCCCCATCGAGGGTTCGAATCCCTCCTTGCCCGCCAGTGATAAAGGCTCCCTTAAAGGGAGCCTTTATGCTTTTTGGTCAGCAATATCAATGGCTTGTAATCTGTTGATCTATTTAGATTGACGGGTGCTATCGGGTTCAAATACGGTTGGTTCTCAATTTTGGTACACAGTTTGGTACACATTTTGGGACACAGGCCATGCCCGATGACCTTAGCCGCTATATAATTCGTCGTGGTCGCCGATATAGTTATCGCCGTCGTGTGCCTGCTGATCTGGTCGATATTTTAGGCCGTGAAGTCAAGATTTCCCTTAAGACAGATAGCTATGATTCCGCTTGTCTGGCCGTGGGCCGGGTGAATGAAAGTGTTATCGGTTATTGGGATGAATTGCGGGCGTCTGGCAAGGTTGCTGGTGGCCAGGAACGATATGAGCGGGCGCGTGACCTTGCTGTCAGGTTGGGGTGGCGGTATCAGCATTCAGGGGAAATTGCCGAGGCCCCGGCCAAGGAAGTTGTTGCCCGTCTTGAAAGCCTTGAGACTGTTGATGATCAAGGAAAAATTCAGTCAATGGTGTCGGTTCTGCCTGATTAGGGTGGTCGATAAAATCGTTCTGTCGGTCAAACCGGAAACACCTGAGCCGGCCAAATCGGCGGCGGCAATGCCAGCGGCACCGCAACCGGACCTTGCCAGTGCCGCCAATGCGGCCCTTGATTGGCGCGGGGCGGCCAGTCAGGTGGCAATGATTCCTCCTGCGGCACCAGAAGGCAAAATCGTGATTGAACTGACATGGGCCGGTGCCGATGGGGTGCAGATCAAACAGAATCGGTCGTGGGGTATCAGCCTTGAAACCTGATTGCGGCGCGGCCCGAGTTTTGCTGGTGCGGGGGGTGATTGGTCGGCACATTATTGCCGGTCAATCCATTTTTGATCCTGAATATGCTGGGGTTATTCTAATGATCCAGATGGGTACACTAGAAAAATGTGCTGTTCATCACCATCAAAAACCTATAATAAAATGTTATGATTGTTCTGTTTGCTTGAATTTTGATGGCGGGCTTAAAGCTAATTTTTAACGGGGTGATTAGACGTGGGCTTGGGGAAAAAAATAAAAAAGATTATCAATTTAATCAAAAGTCTTTCATCTTTCAAATTTAAATCATTTTGCAAGCTGTTTGTGTTAGCTTCTGTTGGACAGGCTCCACAAGTCGTTGTAGTTAAAACGAAAAATGGCTGCATATCAGGGTTGAAGAATGACTTTTTATTTCGCCAGGCGGTTGAGAATGGAACCAATGAAGTTCATTTCTTGAATGTTGTCAGTTCTCTTTTGAAGCCTGGAAATGTTGTCGTTGATCTTGGCGGCAACATCGGAACGCATTCAATTGCCATGTCTAATCTGGTTGGCGATGGAATGGTTTATACTTTTGAACCCCAATCATTGACCTATTCTATACTGCAAAACAATATTTTGTTGAACAAATGCAGAAATGTGGTGACTTATCGGTTTGCCTGTTCAGACGCCGATTTTGAAACGATATCAATGCAGCCATTCAGTTATGAAGGTGAAAACCTGAATAACGGTGCTTTGCGTGTTGATGACAAGCATTTTATAGGCGATTTGGCGCTTACAAGGACGATTGATAGTTTCGATTTCGACCGTTTGGATTTTATGAAAATCGATATTCAAGGGTCAGAAGTAAGGGCCTTGAGGGGCGCCGGTAAAACGATTTCAAAATTCAGGCCATATATGTTTATTGAAATTGAACAGCAATACCTTTTGGAAATGGGGTCATCTTCAAAAGAGTTGATTGAATTAATTCTTTCATTTGGGTATGCGTTGTACAGAATAGAGACTCATTATCCTTGTGATCATTTATGCGTGCCTGTGGAACGAGTTGATTTTTTTGAGCGCGATATCATTCCTGAAATGAATTTGAAGTTGTCGTCGAAGATAACTGGCAGCAAAGTTGATCTTGTTTTTGAAAGTAAAAAATCTCAAAATTATATAAAAATTTATACTGTATAGCGGCGATTATTTATTGCGTCACTCGCTATTGTGTTTTCTATTAGCGAGGTTTTGCCGTGCTTGACATTTCTTTGTCGGAGAACATCGACACGATTGTATCGCGCCTGATGGACCTCGAAAAATCCTAGGTGCCGTTTGCAATGTCAAACGCCATCAACCGGGTGGTTTTGATGCCCGTGATCAGATTTTTCCGATATGGGGCAGCATTTTACAGTGCGTGAGTCTGCGTTAAAGGCCAAAGGAGGTGGTCTTAGACCGTTGTTTTTGGCCCTTAGAGTCTTTTCCGAATAGAATTACGCATAGCCAGAATTTCTGATGTAGTTTCTGCATTTTTGAGGGGAGAATTGGTCAATCAGGGTTCCGATCCTTCGCCATGTCGCCTCCTGGGTTCGTTTTTTTGCCTTTCGGAGCAACCTTTTGAGCTTTGAGAATACTTGCTCAATCGGATTGAGATCCGGGCTGTAAGGCGGGAGAAAAAACAGACGCGCCGTTGCTTTACGAATGGCTCTACGGACTTCCGGCGCTTTGTGAGAAGAAAGATTGTCAAGGATAACAACATCGCCAGGTTTCAACGCAGGAACCAGCATTTGTTGAACCCATGCCAGAAATCGTTCTCCATTGATCGGCCCGTCAAAAACATAGGGCGCTGCGATGCCGTCATGTCGAAGAGCTGCAATAAAGGTCATCGTCATCCAGTGTCCCGCAGGCGCCGTTGCTCTGAGGGGGCGACCTTTCGGGCTCCAGCCCCGGGTCGGCGTCATATTCGTCTTTGCCCATGTTTCATCGATAAAGACGAGATGGCGTGGATCAATGTTCTTTTGATATTTCTGCCATTGCTCGCGCCGATAAGCTACGTCACGTCGATCCTGCTCGCTGGCGAACAGACTTTTTTTT
>JBNKVZ010000046.1:0-28195 GCA_050299455.1 Thalassospira sp. | reverse complement strand
GATACCGAATTTGTTGAAGGGGGCGACCTTTGCACCAGTGTATGGGATATCTTGACCGGCGCGGTCCCCGCCGCCCGCGATATTCTGGTTTATGACGGTACGGGTCGCCAGGCGGCCCCTTCTTGCGCGCTTGAACTGGTCAAGCAGGGCAAGAACATTCATTACGCCATGCTAGATGAAGTGCTGGCCGTGGAAATGACCTATACGGACAAGTCCGGTTTTCGCAAAAAATTTGCCGAACTTGAAATTCCCCGCACGCCCGATGTCCGCCTGATCAAGGTGGAGAAAAACGAACACGGTTTGCGGGCGAGTTTGAAAAATGAGCTAAGCGGCAAAGTGACCCACCATCAAACCCGCCAGGTCATCATTGATAATGGCACCGTCCCGATGGATGATATTTTTACCACCTTGCAGGACACATCATGGAACCTTGGCATCACCAATACCGATGCCACGCCCGATGATGAAACAAATGCAGCCGCAACCAAAGACGGCTTTGAAATTCACCGCATCGGTGATGCCATCGCCAGCCGCGATATTTATTCGGCCATTCAGGATGCCTTTCGCCTGTGCCGCACGCTATGAGCGCCAATAGGCGAACAGATCCTTATACCGGTTTTCTATGAGTAAAACTCATTGAGAACTGGTTAGGCGCGACTGCGCCGCACGGCCTATGCCGCGAAAGGCAAGGGCTTCAGAGAAGCCCGCCCGCCGAGTGAGGGCTGCGCTGATCAATTTCGATCAGCGCAGGTTGGTATTAGAGCAAAAGAAAAACAGTGCAGACGTCGCCCGTCTTGCACTGTTTTTCCTGTCTTATTGGCCTGTTTTCACCGCACCGGTTAAAAGCACGAACAGGACATATGATAAAGGACCGGGTTTATAGCCCGCCCATGTGGAATGCCTTGGTTTCAAGATATTCCAGAATGCCTTCGCGGGCCCCTTCACGGCCAATGCCAGAGAATTTGACACCGCCAAACGGGGCCTCGGCATGGGAAACAGCACCGGTATTGAGCCCGACCAGCCCAAATTGCAGGCCATCATTAAAGCGGAACGCCCGTGCCAGATCCGTCGTAAAGAAATAAGCCGCCAGGCCAAACGGCGTGCCATTGGCAATTTCAAGGGCTTCTTCTTCGGTCTCGAATTTGAAAATTGGTGCGACCGGACCAAAGGTTTCTTCACCGGCCAGTTTCATCTCGGTTGTCGCGCCTTCCAGAACCACCGGGTCGGCAAAACGGGCATCAAGGTCGCGCTTGGCCGTGACCCGCTTGGCCCCTTTGGCAAGGGCATCTTCGACATGGGAATTGATTTTGGTAATCGCGGCACTGTTGATCATGGGGCCGATATCGGTCCCGGCAACGTCGCCCGGCCCGACCTTCAGGGCATCAACCCGCTGTGCCAGTTTGGCAACAAAGGCATCGTAAATACCGGCCTGAACCAGCATACGGTTGGCACAAACACAGGTTTGCCCGCCATTCCGGAATTTGGAGGCCATTGCCCCCTCTACCGCAACATCAAGGTCGGCATCATCAAAGACGACAAACGGGGCATTGCCACCCAGTTCCAGCGACATCTTTTTAAGCGTCGGCGCACATTGCTCCGCCAGGAGGGCACCAACACGGGTTGACCCGGTAAAGGACAGCTTGCGCACGGTTTGGCTTGCCGTCAGCGTCGCGCCGATTTCTTCGGGGCGACCGGTCAGCACATTTAAAACACCTTTGGGAATACCGGCCCGTTCGGCCAGAACACACAGGGCCAGTGCAGAATAGGGCGTAAAGTCGGATGGTTTGATCACCATCGTACAGCCAGCCGCCAAACCCGGTGCCACCTTGCGGGTGATCATGGCATTGGGGAAGTTCCAGGGCGTGATAATGCCACACACACCAACCGGTTCCTTCATGGCCAGGATCTTTTTGCCCTTCACCGGCGACGGAATGATATGGCCTTCAATGCGGCGGGCTTCCTCGGCAAACCAGCGCACAAAGGAGGCACCATAGGCAATTTCGCCTTTGGCCTCGGCAAGCGGTTTGCCCTGTTCGGCGGTCAGGATACGGGCAAGATCATCGGTATGTTCCACCATCAGATCATGCCAGGCCATCAGTAAATCGGCGCGTTCCAAATGGGTCCGCGCGCGCCAGGATTTCATGGCTTCTTCGGCCGCGGCAATCGCCATTTCGGTTTCTGCGGCCGTGCAGTCCGGCATATGGCCCAGCACCAGGCCAGTCGCTGGGTTAATGACTTCCATGTCATCGCGCACAAGCCATTCGCCGTTAATATAGGCGGCCTGACGAAACAGTTCAGTATCGCTCAATTGCATCTTAATTCTCCAATAGGCCCAGAATTTTTGCCGTGATTTCGTCCGTCGTGTGCGACCCGGCCCGAATACCCACACCCTGCCCGGTTGCATTTTCAATTGCGGCCAATACCGCCTGTGCGGCGTCAGTTTCGCCCAGATGTTCCAGCATCATCGCACCAGACCAGATCGCGGCAATCGGATTGGCGATATTCTTCCCGGCAATATCAGGGGCGGACCCGTGAACCGGTTCAAACATGGAGGGGCTGGAACGGTCCGGGTTGATATTGGCCGATGCGGCAAAACCAAGCCCGCCCTGAATGGCGGCCCCAAGGTCGGTCAGGATGTCGCCAAACAGGTTGGAGGCCACAACAACATCAAGCTGGTCGGGGGCCATCACCATTTTGGCGGCCATTGCATCAATATGCATCTGGCTGACGGTCACATCGCTATATTCCGCTGCAAGTTCCTTGGTGACATCATCCCAGAACACCATCGCATATTTCTGGGCGTTGGATTTGGTCACCGAGGTCAGATGTTTGCGGCGTTTGCGCGCCTGCTCGAACCCGAAACGCAAAATGCGTTCGACCCCTTCGCGAGTGAAAATTGTGGTTTCAACGGCAACTTCGTTGCTATGCCCCTGATGGACACGCCCACCCGCACCGGAATATTCGCCTTCGGTATTTTCACGAATGCACAAAATATCAAAACCCGATGCCTTAAGCGGGCCTTCAACCCCGTCCAACAGGCGATGCGGGCGAATATTGGCATATTGATTAAACGCCTTGCGGATCGGCAATAACAGGCCATGCAGCGAAACAGAATCCGGCACGGTTTGCGGCCAGCCAACCGCGCCCAGGAAAATGGCGTCAAACCCACGCAGGGTTTCAATGCCGTCGTCGGGCATCATGGCACCGGTTTTATGATAATATTCGCAGGACCAGGGGAAACTATTCGCCCTCAGACTGAAGCCAAAACGCGCACCTGCCGCATCAAGAACCTTCATCGCAGCGTCGGTAACGTCCACCCCAATTCCGTCACCCGGAATAACTGCAATCGCATAATTTTTCATATCAATATTCGCTCCAAGTGACATTACAAATCAATCAAGACCGATTTTGTCCGGCGATTGGCCTTATAGGCTTCCTGCCCCAAATCCTTGCCAAGGCCGGATGCCTTCCAGCCGCCGGTTGGCAAAATATGATCGCGCGACCGACCATAGCGATTAACCCACACGGTGCCGGCTTCCAACTGCCGGGTCAGGCGCAGGGCACGGGAAAGATCACGGGTAAACAAGCCGGCACACAGCCCGTATGTCGCATGGCGGGCCAGCTCCATTGCTTCTTCTTCGGTCTCGAAGGTCTGGAAGGTTGCGACCGGGCCAAAAATTTCCTCGCGCACGGCCGGGTTATTTTCGTTCACATCGCCAATCAGGGTGGGCTGATAATAACTGCCTTCGCGATCAAATCGCTCTGCCCCGCAAATAACACGCCCGCCCGCATCAATTGACGCCTGAACGATGCCATCAATACGCGATAACTGGGTTTCGGAAATGATCGGCGAAAAACCCGATGTCTCGGCCAGGGTATCGGCCGGGCGGTATCGTTTGAACCGTTCGGCAAGCTTCGCTGCCAGTTCATCGGCAATTTCGCGGGCCACAATCATGCGCGAGCCAGCAACACAAAACTGGCCGGCATTGGGCATAATCCCGCGATCCAGGCATTCTGCCGCCAGGTCAATATCGGCATCGGCAAACACCACCATCGGGCTTTTACCGCCCAGC
The DNA here is from genome assembly GCA_050299455.1 of Thalassospira sp. Classification (GTDB taxonomy): domain Bacteria; phylum Pseudomonadota; class Alphaproteobacteria; order Rhodospirillales; family Thalassospiraceae; genus Thalassospira. Next base: position 24,122 of record JBNKVZ010000046.1, on the reverse strand, counting down.
TCCAGCGTCATAGGTTTAATGCCGGTCCGGGCAATATTTTCCATAATCGCCCCGCCCGCACGGGTTGACCCGGTAAAGGAAACCTTGTCAATGCCGGGATGGCCGGTAATCGCGGTGCCCGTCACGGGGCCATCGCCCAAAACCACATTGATCAAACCGGCCGGGATACCTGCCTGAACCGAAAGTTCTGCCATATATAAGGTGGAATAGGGCGTCATTTCTGACGGTTTGATCACCACGGCATTTCCTGCGGCCAGTGCCGGGCCCAATTTCCAACCTGCCATTGAAATGGGGAAATTCCACGGAGTAATCGCCCCGACAACCCCATAAGGTTCATCGGCAATATAACCGAAATGACCATCATCAACCGGCACCAGATTGCCGCCTTCCTTATCGGCAAATTCGGCAAAGAAACGAATTTGCTCGGCGGTGACAAGCACATCCCCCACCTTGGCATCGGCAACAGGCCGCGACGAACAAACCGCCTCAAGAAGGGCCAGGGTTTGGGCGTTTTCCTCGATCAGACTGGCCCATTTATGCAAGGCCTTCAGCCGGCTGCGCGGTGCTATTCCGCCCCAGCCGGACTGGGCCAGTGCCGCCCGTGCCGCGCGCACCGCATGGTCCACCAAGGCGGCATCGGCGCGCGGAATACTGCCAATATGTTGCCCGGTCGAAGGTGAAATAACCTCAATCGTCGGGGTAACCGCATCGGCCTCGACATAGCGGCCGCCAATAAAGTGCCCCGAAGGTAATTTGAGTTTTGCAGCATTTAAAACGGATGACATCCGGTCGCCTCACTTCTGAATTTACCTGTTAAATTATGACTTGGCAGCGCACACGAAGGTGCCGAAAACCAGGTTCGCACGGCAGATTTGACTGCCTTAAAACAACAGATGCCGCAGAAGATTGTGCAAACGGGATGCCACCTGCCTGTTTTCCATCGCGCCTTTCAGATGCGCCCTAAAAGCCGGAAACTTTGCCCCATTGTGACTGTTCGAACCGTTGCAGTTTATATTGCTGCGTTTCGGTAATCGGCTCGCGCCCCAACAGCATATCGGCCACAAGATGCCCAACCCCCGGCCCGATGCCAAAGCCATGCCCGGAAAGACCGGCCGCCAGTGTTAGCCCCGGAATGGAAAGGTTGCAATCAATGACGGGAACCCCGTCCGGCGTGCTGTCAATATAACCGGCCCAGGTGGCCTGCACCCCGACATTTTCCAACGATGGCAACAATTTGCGCGCATTTGCCAGGGTTTCATTGGCCAAACGTTTGGACGGACGCGGATCAAGGATACGGACCCGTTCCATCGGCGTTTCCCCGTCCAGCGACCATTTTTTCCGGGTTTCAAAACCGGCATTCCATGCCTGGAACCCGCCCGGCGACAAGGCCCGCCAACGTTTGGCAAACATCGGCAAAAAGTGCTTCGCCCCCAAAATGGCGCCCGGTGTAATATCAAGATTGGCACGCCCGGAAATTGCCAGCGTATAGGCCCCGTCATTGCGCCGGGTTAAGGAAATATCGGTTGTATGCAAAGCAGGCGGCACGCCTTCGATATTCGGGCCGACAGACATGATCGTACTTCTGACCGCCGCCTGGGGAAAGGAAATACCGGACTGATTAAGAAAACTGGATGCCCAAGCCCCACCGGCCATCACCACCTGCGGGGTTTTGATGGTGCCTTTTTCCGTCACAACAGCCGAGACTTTGCCGCCGCTGGTTTCAATGCCACGGGCCGCACAGGATTGAATAACCTGCCCGCCATGTTTGATAACGCCCTTGGCAATCAGTGGCGCGGCACTTGCCGGGTCGGCAATGCCATCGCTGGGTGACCAGACACCACCCAGCCAGCTTTTGCCGGTGGCCTCCCCGCGCTCGGTGGCTTCTTTGGCGCTAAGCATCCGTGTATCAACGCCCTCACCGCGCGCAAACCGGCCCCATTTATCCCAGCCTTCAATTTCCGCCGCATTGTTTGATAAATATAACAGCCCGCACCGCTGAAAACCCAGCCCGGGACCAAGGTCGGCCATCATTTCTTCCCACAGGGCAAGGCTTTTGGTCGATAAAGGCAGTTCACGCGCATCGCGGTTTTGCTGACGGCACCAGCCCCAGTTGCGGCTGGATTGTTCGGCGCCGACCAGCCCCTTTTCCAGCAATACAACCCGCATGCCCGCGCGGGCCAGCCAATAGGCTGAGCATACGCCGACAATACCTGCACCAATGACCACACAATCTGCGTCAGCGGGCAAATTTGAACTTGTCTCTATCTTCAACAATGGTGCTGGCATATATTTATCTCCTCTGCTGAGACGAAACATACACTGGCTGTTTCAGTCACCTATGCCGGATTAGCCATAAAAAACGGCATATCCTGTCGAATAGAGTTGACTTGTATCTTAGGCTGGATTTTACAGGGACTTAATCGATGATGACTTTCAGGGAACCATTAAATGACATCCGACTATAAGCTTGATCGGATCGATGTAAAAATTCTGTCTGAACTGCAGAAGAATGGTCGCATAACAAACGTTGAGCTGGCTGAACTCGTTCACCTGTCGCCGTCCCCCTGCCTTATGCGTGTGAAAAAATTGCAAAAGGCAGGCTATATTTCCGGATATGCCGCGCAAATCAATGTGGCAAAGCTGGGCGAGACGTTAACGGTGTTTACCGAATTCACCCTCACGAACCATCACCAGGTCGATTTTGCCCGTTTTCAGGATGCCCTTAAACAAATCGAAAGTTGCGTTGAATGCCATCTTATATCGGGTGGCTACGATTATCTGACCAAGTTTGTCACATCCGGCATCACGGAATATCAGGAAATCATTGAAATGCTGATCGACAAGAATGTCGGCATTGACAAATATTTCAGCTATGTCGTGATCAAAAGCCCGATCGTCAGAAGCGAAATTCCGCTTACCAAGCTCTTTAGCAAGCATCTATGAAAAAAAGCCCGGCGAAACGCTGGGCTTTTTTCACATTGCAGATTGTGCAAATTGCTTTGATCTAACGATCGGCCATTTGTGCGGCAAAAACCGGGTCGGCATCCACCCTGTCAAGCCAGCCTGTATCGAGTTGCGGAATCGATGAAATCAGCAGCTTGGAATAAGGATGTTGTGCCTTTTGCGACATTTCGCTGGCAGGCAATGCTTCCACAACTTCACCCTGCAACATCACCAGAACATCGTCGCAAATTGCCTCGACCGTTGAAAGGTCGTGGCTGATGAACATGTAGCTCAGGCTCAATTCACGCTGCAATTCCTTAAGAAGGTCCAGAATGGCCGCCGCCACCACGGTATCAAGGGCGGATGTGATTTCATCACATAAAATCAGTTCCGGCTCGGCTGCAAGGGCGCGGGCCAAATTGAGCCTTTGTTTCTGCCCGCCCGATAATTCTTCGGGAAGACGATGGCGGATATTTGCCGGCAGACGAACCATATCGAGAAGTTCGATCACCCGCTTTTCCTTATTCGCCCCGCGCAGGCCATGATAAAAGGCCAGCGGACGCGCCAGGATGGATTCAATCGAATGGGCCGGATTAAGGGCTGTATCGGCAAGCTGAAAAACAATCTGATTTTTCTGAAGCTGCGCTTTGGTCCGATCCTTGATGCCCAGTCCCAGTTCCTTGCCATCAAACAGGGCATATCCGCGATAGGGTTTTAGGATGCCGGCAACAGCACGGGCCAATGTCGATTTACCCGAGCCCGATTCACCAATAACCCCCAGATTGCGCCCGCGCTCCAGTTTGAAACTGATATTCTTAAGAACCTTTGCCACCGGTTCCCCGTCTTTGACCGGGCCATAACCAGCATAAAGTTCATGCACCTCCAGCAACGGTTCCACGTCAGCTTCGTGGTCATGCTGCGCAACATGGGTGGCGGGTTTAAACGCGTTTAGAAGGTCTTTGGTATATTGATGGGTCGGGGCATTGATGATTTGTTCAACATCGCCTTCCTCCTGCACCTCGCCACCGCGCAGCACAACGATGCGATTGGCAACCTGTGCCACCACCGCCAAATCGTGGCTGACATAAACACCGGAAATACCCTTTTTCGCCATCACGGACTTAAACGCCCGCAAAACTTCGATCTGGGTGGTGACATCCAGTGCGGTTGTCGGTTCGTCAAAAATAACCAGTTCGGGGTCCCCAATCAGGGCCATTGCAGCTGAAAGGCGCTGCAACTGCCCGCCGGAAACCTGGTGCGGATATCGCCCGCCAATCGTATCGGGGTTGGGAAGGCCCAACGCCCGAAACAGATCAATGGCTTTGGCTTCGGCTTCTTTTCGGCTCATCAACTGATGAATGACCGTAATCTCGATCACCTGGTCGATAATCCGCTTGGACGGGTTAAACGCCGCCGCAGCCGATTGCGGCACATAGGCAACGCCGGTGCCACGAAAAGCCGCCAGCTCGTGGGCATTCATGGAGGTGACGGCATTATCACCAACCCGAATATCACCACTGGCAATTTTACATCCAGTCCGGGTGTGCCCCATCAGGGACAAGGCAATCGTTGTTTTGCCCGAACCGGATTCCCCAATCAGCGAAACCATTTCACCAGGGGCCACATCAAAAGAAACCCCTTTGATGATTTCCACCATGCGCCCGGAATCGGTCTTGGCGTTTACATGTAAATCCTTGACGGAGACATGGGATTTCTGGGTCATCACTCGCTCCTGTCGCGAATTTTTGTCGGGAGATTATCGATGAACATATTCACCGAAATCGTCAGCGAAGCGATGGCAATCGACGGGAAGATCACCGCCGGCGCCCCAAAGCTCAGTGCGCCAATATTTTCACGCACCAGCGCGCCCCAGTCCGCATTTGGCGGCTGAACACCCAGGCCAAGGAAGGAAAGCCCCGACAGGACAAGAACGATAAAGACAAAACGCAAGCCCAAGTCAGCAAGCACCGGCCCCAAAATGTTGGGGAAAATCTCGCGAATAATCAGATACGGGGTGTTTTCACCGCGCGCCCGGGCAACGGTCACAAAATCCATCGTATTGACATTCACCGCCAGCGCACGGGCAAAGCGATAGGAACCTGGCATATAATTGGCGGCCAGTGTCAAAATCAGCACCGGAATGGAGGAGCCCACGGCAGCAACAACAACCAGACCAAACAACAGCGAGGGAATGCCGTTAATCGCATCGAGCAGACGCGACAGGATCATGTCAAACCAGCCACCAATAACAGCGGCAATCATGCCCAGGATCACGCCGATTGTGCAGGCAATCGTCACTGCAGCAAGCGAAATGCCGACCGTATAACGTGCACCGAGAATAATACGCGAGAACATGTCGCGCCCGAGATAATCGGTTCCCAGCCAGAATTTCGATGTGATCGGACCAAAATAGTCCCAATCAACGATTTCCCCGGGGGGATGTGGCGAGATCCAGGGTCCCAGAATGGCAACCGCCATCCAGAACAGAATAATCACCAAACCAATGCGCCCGACGATATTGAAAGTATATCCCTTGCTTCGGGGCGCGGGTGACGAAGAGGCAATTGAAACTTCGGAATTCATCAGCGCAACCTCGGGTTAGACAAAATGGCAATCAGATCAGCCAAGGTAATGAGCGAGAGGTAGCTGATACAGAATATCATCGCACAGGACTGGATCAGCGGCAGGTCACGGGTTGAAACCGCATCGACCATCAGCTTTGCCACACCAGGATAATTGAAAATCGTCTCGACGATGATCACGCCGCCAACCAGATAACTCAATGACAGGGCAACCGCATTTGCAATCGGCCCCAAGGCATTGGGAAGCGCATGAACCAGCACCATGCGTGTGCGCGATGCGCCCTTAAGCAACGCCATTTCCACATAGGGTGTATTGATGGTTTCAATCACTGCGGCCCGCGTCATACGGATCATTTGCGCCGAAACAACGAATGACAGGGTAATAACCGGCATCGCATATGCACGAAGCATGTCGGAAAAAGAGCCGACATCCGCGCCAAAACTAAGGGCAGGCAACCAGTCAAGCCAAACGGCAAAGATCAGGACCGACAGGGTGGCAACCATGAATTCGGGCACGGAAATCACCGAGATCGTCAAAACAGAGATTATTCTGTCAAACGGGGAATTACGCCACATCGCCGCCCCGATCCCCAAAAACAGGGAGACAGGAACAGAAACAAGCGTCGTGACACCCGCAAGCTTGAGAGAGTTGGTCAAACGACCATGAATTAATTCGGCAATCGGCATGTTATTGGCATAAGAAATACCAAGATCGCCATGTGTCAGACCAACCAGCCAGAACAGAAACCGGTGAAATGCCGGTTCATTCAGTCCCATTGCTTCACGTAATCCAGCCACCGCTTCGGGGGTTGCCGCCTGTCCCAGCAAAATCTGGGCAACGTCACCAGGCAACAATTCGGTCGCAAAGAAAACGGCAAACGACACGATGACAAGCGTCAACAAGGCAATCGCCAGTCGCTTTGAAACCTGAATTAATAAATAGAGTGAAAAAAACGATTGTCTCAAAGAGAACCCCCATCGCAAAACTGTCTGGGAAAGAATTGCCTGCCCGACTTTCGCCCGGCAGGCAATTCAGGAAAGTGTAAAGATTACGGCTTCATCCATACATATTCAGCAAAGGAGTAACCCATCATGCCGCCAAGCGGGTTCGGGCGAAGACCTTGCACCTTGGAGGAAACGCCATCCACGTTCGACAGCCAAGCAGGAATAACCGTACCTGCTTCCTTCGAGATCATTTCCTGCAATTCCCAGTAGATCGTCGTACGTTTGTCTTCATTCAGTTCGCCGCGCGCTTCACGCACCATGTTATCGAATTTTTCCGATTTGTAGCGGCTTTCATTCCACGGTGCATCCGACATGTAGAAAAGCGAGAACAGGATGTCAGGCGTCGGGCGCGGGTTGATGTTGCCGAAATGAACCGGCGATTTCAGCCAGTAATTTGACCAGTAACCATCAGACGGCACGCGGTCGACTTTCAAATTCATGCCAATGTCGGAACCGGCCTGCTGAATGACCGTTGCCATATCCACTGCCGAGTTTGCCGCATCCGACGTAACGATCGGAATTTCGGTACCGACAAGACCGGCCTTTTTAAAGTGGAAAAGGGCTTTATCCGGGTCGTAAGCGCGCGGTTCAAGGTTCAGGTTATAATAACGGCTTGACGGCGGGATTGGCTGGTCGTTGGCAATTTCGCCCAAACCGCGCAGAACCGAGTTTTTGATCATGTCACGGTTTACCAGGTTTTTCATACCCTCGACAAAATCAAAATGGGTACCGGGGTCCTGATCAAGACGGATATTCAAATCGGTATAGTTGCCCGACGTCGAAATTGACGCACGCACGGCATCATTGCCATCCAGCATACGGATCGAACGCGGGTTCAAATTGGCAGCAAGCTGAATGTCGCCCGACAGCAAGGCGTTGATCCGCGCGCTGTTATCGGTGATGGCAAAAAACTCGAAGCTGTCAAGATAGGCTTTTTGTGGCTTGAAGTAGTTTTCGTTGCGCACCCCGATGGAACGGATACCCGGTTCAAAGGTTTTGCAGATGAACGGCCCGGTTCCGTTGGCAGTGGTGAAATCGGTCGTGCCATCGGCCAGGATCATGAAATGATGCAGGGCCAGAATTGTCGGCAAATCGGCATTTGCCACAATCAGACCGATTTTAACGGTCAGATCGTCCAGTTTCTCGATATCGGTCATCTGCTTGGCAATCGAATAGGCTTTCGAGCCAACCGATTTATCAAGGTGACGTTTCAGGGAATAAACAACGTCATCAGCCGTCAGGGTCTTGCCGTTATGGAACTGGACACCGGATTTCAGTTTAACTTCCCAGGTCTTGGCGTCCTTGGTATCGATTTTGTCGGCCAGTTCCATTCTGACGATCCCTTTTTCATCAAGGAATGTCAGCCGGTTATAGAACGCGCAGCAGCGCACATAGTCGGTTGAAAGCGAAGCCTTTGCCGGGTCCAGCGTATCGGCCGTCGAAGCTGACCAGCCTGCCGCGCGAAGATGCCCGCCCGAAACCGGCGTTGCGGCCAGCGCATCACCCGCCCGCAGCAAAATCGACCCGCCGGCAGCAGCCCCCACACCAGAGACCATAAGTAATTTCAGCAGATCCCGGCGTGACGCGCCGCGACGCAGCATGTCTTCAACCATCGAATCATCGCGGTTCGTCCAATTTGTCGGTTTATTCATCGTTATATCCACCTTCCCTGAAAAAAGATAAGTGAGCCATCGTGGTCTTGTTGCAACGTGTCGGCCCTGTCGACATCACGCGCCAAAAGCTTTTTCGGCTGCTTTGGCCAATTCAATCAGCGCATGAAAATGGTAATCGGGTTCCGTAAATTGCGGGGGCGTGATCGTGCCGCCATAGCCTTTTTGTGCATGACGGCGTTCGATCCAGGCATTGGTTATTCCCAATTGGCGGGAAATGCCGATGTCATGATACTGACTTTGCGCCGTATGAAGCAATTCATCCGTGCTGCCGCCATCTTCTTCGATATAGGCAAAAACCTGATGAAAGAATTTGGGGTCCGGTTTTTCGGTCCCGGTGTCATCGGTTGTAAAGCCCGCAAAAAACGGTTCTTCCAGTTTGCTCGCATATTTTTCAAAAGCCCAGCGCCGGGCATTTGTCATCGCAATCAGCTTATAATGCTTTTTTAGAATTTTCATGGCCTCGACACTGTCGGGAAAGGGCTTTGCCTCTCCCACTGCATCAATCATGAACTGGCGGTATTCGGCAGTATCGGGCAGCGAAAATTTCTCGGCAATGCGGGAATAACACCGGCCAAGATCATCGGGGAAAAGTCCTGAATCCGGCTCGTATCGTGCGTCACGATAAACTGCCAATGCGTCTTCACCATCGAGTGCGACGCCTTCCTTCGCAGCAATTTCAGCCAGGCCATCCTTGATCGCGCCTTCAAAGTCGATCAGCGTGCCGACGACGTCAAACGTCAAATAGCGAAATTCTGTTAAAGGTTTGACAGCAGCATTATTCGCCATACGGGAATCCCTTTCGCACCAGTACCGTTAAAATCAAATTGCGCGGCAATGTAAGACTGGACTGTTTGGTGGAAAGTCGCTCAAACGGGCGGTTCACAACGCTTTTGGTTGCAAGAACCAGCCTTCTGACACAGCGACCTCCGCCTCCCTGTATTTTTTTCTTGTCTGTAACTTTCTACCTAAAAGCCCTGCCCGAAACGCCGAAACATGGGGCAGCCGCAGAATATTGTTCTTTTTTCATCGCAAAAGCGGCATATTTCACCAACAGGGCTGGTCTTAACGCCTAGTAGCCTAAATTTTGATCAACCAAACCCGGAATATCATGGCCTTCGCGGTCGGCTTTCATCACGGCAAGGACATGACGTGCGCCTTCTTCATAATCGGTCACAGAACCGATATGCGGTGTAATGATCACACGGGGATCTGACCAGGCCCAATGCCCCTGGGGCAAAGGTTCCGGGTTGGTCACATCAAGCATCGCACTTTCGATCCGCCCTTCCTGCAAGGCCCCCCGAAGGGCATCCATGTCCAGTTGGGCACCACGTCCGGCATGAACAAGGCGGCTTCCCATCGGCAGTTTTTCAAAAAACGACGCCGACATCAGCCCCCTTGTCTGATCGGTCAGGGGCAGCAGACAAATCAGCAAATTGGTCTGCGCCAAAAACAGGTCGATGTCTTTTTCCCCGTAAACCGTCAGCCCTTCAACAGGGCGCCCGGAGCGGCTCCAGCTTGCGACATCAAAGCCCAGTTCCGTCAGGTTTCTGGCAACCAGCTGGCCGATCCGCCCGGCCCCCATGATCCCGACACGGGTATCACGCCGGGCCAGTGCGGCATGCGCCTGCCAGACCTGCTTTGCCGACTGATCAATATAGGTTGCCATGCCACGATGCAGCATCAGGGTGGCCATGACCACCCATTCGCGAACCATCCGGTCAATCTGCGACGATACAGTCCGCGATAACTTAATGCCGCCGGGCAGCGCGGGGATCTGATCGACCCCCGCCCCAATGCTGATAACAACCCGCAAATTCGGATAACGGGCGATATCCGACGGCGGATACCAGCAGGCAATATGCGTGATGGCGGCAGGATCCGTTACGGCATCCTCGCCAATCACGATTTCCTCGCTGGCATCGGCAAAAACCTTTTGCCACACTACCGCCCGTTCCGGGGTTGAAAGATACAGCAGCGCCATTAACGCATTGCCGCAATGATTTCCGGATCTTCCAGCGTCACATCCAGCACCTGGCGGGTGCGTTCAACGATCTGATCGATCTCGTCATCGGTGCAGCACAATGGCGGCGCATAACCAAAAATGCCCTGCGGGAAACTACGGACAATCAGGCCATGCTCCCAGGCACGGTCAAACAAGCGGGTTGCAGGCTGAACCTCGACCGGAAGCGGGGTTTTCTTTTCCTTGTCCACGACAAGTTCAACCGCGGCCAGCATGCCGCGGCCACGAACATCACCCACCAGCGGATGATCGCGCAATGTTTCCAACCCGGCCATCAGGCGTTTGCCTGCCGCGATCCCGCGTTCAAACAAGCCGCCTTCATAAAGGCGAAGAACTTCCAGGGCGACAGCGGCAGATACCGGATGTGCCGAATAGGTAAAGCCATGCCCCACCGCTTTCATCCCAGCGCCTTGGGCGATGGTCTGATAAACGCGGTCCGACATAAAGACAGCCCCCATCGGCGCATAGCCCGAGGTCAATCCCTTCGCCACGGTCATGAAGTCAGGAACGATATCCTCTTCAAGGCAGGCAAAAATCGGCCCGGTACGGCCAAAGCCGGTAATCACTTCGTCGGCAACAAACAGAATACCATATTCCGAACAGACATCGCGCATCGCCTTGACCCAGCCCTTGGGCGGAACCAACACGCCACCGGAGCCCTGGATCGGTTCGGCATAGAATGCCGCGACACGATCTTCGCCAAGCTCGGCGATTTTGGCGCGCAATTCGGCAACCGAGGCATCAATAATCGCCTGCGGGTCCGTGCCCACCGGGTTACGATACACATAATGCGACGAAATTTTGTGCTGCCAGGCATAAGGCGCACCAAAACCATCATGGAAGCCCGGAAGTGCCGTCAGGCCTGCGCCCATCGTTGTGGAACCGTGATACCCCTGCTCTAGCGAAATGAACTGGTCACGGTTGGGCTGGCCCTGCACATGCCAATAATAGCGGATATAACGGATCGTCGTATCAACCGCGTCCGACCCACCCAGCGTGAAATAAACATGATCAAGATCACCCGGCGCACGGTCGGCCAATTCGGAAGCCAGCCGGATCGGCGCTTCGGCGCCGAGGTCGAAATAACCGGTCGCATAAGGCAGTTCGCGCATTTGCTGTGTCGCGGCCGCAACAACGCTGTCCTGGCCATAGCCGGCATTCACGCACCACAAACCGGCAAAACCGTCGATCAGGTCGCGCCCTTCGCTGTCACGAACAATCGCCCCTTTGGCAGATTTCAGAACGCGCACACCGCGCTCTTCATGGCCACGAAACGATGAAACAGGATGGACCAGATGCTGGCGATCCAGCTCAATCAAAGAATTGGTTAACATTGCAAACTCCAAATTGATGTCAGCCGAGCGCCTGGGAGACCAGGGCATAGGTGTTCATGTCTTGCGGGGCGTGTTCCGTCGTCACAGCCCGCGTCATCGATAGCCCGCCACCAACATGGGCAAGCCCCAGTGATTCCATAAAGCCGGACAATTCATATTTTGCAGGCAGATCAAGGCGCAGGAAGGACCCTTCGCACCGCGCGGCCGCCGCAGAAATCAGGGCTTTGGCCGTTTCGGTACTGTTTGCCACAACCGGCCCGGCAACCTGGCCCCGACCAAAGTGGCGCAATATGGCAAAACCGCCATCCGCCATAAAAACAGTGCCGCCCGCCATTGCGATTTGTGTCAGCGCCTTCTCGCGCGACATGCCGGATGCGGCCATATCCATTTGGCAAATTGCCTGCAGGTCCGCCGCCAGATGATCCGGGTCCGAGACGCGCACATTTTCCAACGGTGCGGGCACAGGACCCACAATGCCCTGATGCTGGACAATTCGGCCCTTCCCGACAAAGCCCATTTTCTCGTAAAGCGGCACACCTTCCTGGGTCGCAACAAGGCGCTGTTCACGCGTACCGGCGATGGCGATCACTTTCTCCATCATCAAACGCCCGAGGCCCTTGCCGCGCATCCGGGGATCGACAACGATCATGTTAAAGGTCGCAACATCACCGAACAGGGAACACAGCGACGTGCCCACAACTTCACCTTCGGAAAGAACAACAACCCCCTCGGAAACAGAGAGAGTGAGCGCCCAGTCTTCCACCCGGTGCGGCCAGGATTCCTGCTGAGACAGGCGCCAGGCCCCCTCAAGGTGGTCGGTGGTGAAAGGAACGATTTCCATCCCCTCGGGCAGTTTTCGCGAATGGGTTTGATCTGTTGTCATTGTCCAGAAATATCCATTGTCGTTGTTTTTAAACGTTACACCCCGGCTGGCAGCATGATTGCTTTGATCAGGTGCTCCGGCGGCACTATTCATTGCAGCCTGACGTGATTGCCGCAGGAAATGCTGCATTCAGGCCGAAAGCCTGTTGCCCAAGGCCACAATCATGTCTGCTGCTGCATTAAGTTCCGAAAGGGTCAAATATTCCTCTGGCTTGTGCGCCCGGGAAATGTCGCCCGGCCCGCAAATAATTGCCGGAATACCGGCTGCCTGAAACAGCCCCGCCTCTGTGCCATAGCTAACAGCCGCAATTGGATTGTGGCCGGAAATATCGGCGACCAGATCAATAAGCGGATCGTCATTTTGCAAGGCCAGGGCCGGATAGGACGACATCCAGTGCGCGGCCAGTTTGGCCTTGGTGTCGCCGGCATTTTCCTGTTCAACCACATCAAGAAGCGGCGCAAACAGGCTTTTGGGGTCCACCCCAGCGATGGCGCGTGCTTCAATTTGGACTTCAACATGATCGGGAATAATATTAACGGCCTGCCCGCCAGAAATGGTTCCGATCTGAAGGCTGGAGCATGCGGGCACAAAACGCGGGTCAAACGGGCCTTTCTCAAGCGTTTCGGCCTGTAAGCGCGCCGCCTGCAAGACCGGCAAAATCGCGTGAATGGCATTCACCCCCAGATCCGTGCGTGAACTGTGGCCCGATATCCCCTTTACCTCTATGCTGAGCGCGGCCTTGCCCTTGTGGGCCAAAACAGGCACCAGCCCCGAAGGCTCGCCAATAATGGCACCCAGCGGCTTGGCACACAATTTGGGCAGGGCGTAAATCATGTGCGGCACACCGCGACAGCCAATTTCCTCGTCATAAGACAGGGCCAGGTGAATGGGCGCTTGCAGGTTCATGGCAACCAGCTTTGGCACCATCGCCAGGATGGCGGCCACATATCCCTTCATGTCGCAGCTTCCCCGGCCGATCAGCCGTCCGTCTTCCTGCTTTCGCAAAACAAACGGGTCGGCCTGCCATTCCGGTTCGCCTGCGGGAACAACATCGACATGGCCGGAAAGAACATAACCAGGCTGTGACGGGTCACCAATGGTGGCAAACAGATTGGACCGGTCCCCTTCCGGGCCGGGCAGCACATGGGTGACAACGCCGTGCGACAGAAGATAGTCCGCGACAAACGCAATAAGTTCCTGATTGGAGGCCCCGGCAACCGTCCTGAAAGAAACAAGACGTTCAAGCATTTCGACCGGGCTGAAATTTTGTGCCGTCATTGTCCGCCTCAGGATGCGATGATGAAAATTTTACGAACGGTCTCGATGGTTTTCCACTGACCCACAAAACCCGGCTTCATGACAAAACTGTCACCGGCGGTAAATTTGTATGTCTCACCGCCTTCCTCGCTGATTTCGACCACACCTGACAGGATATGGCAGAACTCGAAGGTTTCGCCCTTGATTGAAATGGTCGTGCCCGGCGTTGCTTCCCAAATCCCGCTGCGGATTTTTTCCCAATTGCTGCCGCTGGCCTCGGCAGTATCAAGTTCCCATGTTTTGAAAAAAGGATTGCCCTCGACCAGGCGCTCCGGCAAGGCGGTGTTTTCACGCGGATCAAAAGAAGGCGCAACGTCCAGGGGCACAATTTTGGTCACGGTTTTAAATCCTCTATGCGGGGAAAGGCGGCCAATGCCACCATAAGATATTCAACCCCATAACCCTGCACGAGCAACGGCAGCGACGCGCACCAAAGATTTTTCTTTTGCGGCATCGCGTGCCGTGATGCCGCAAACAAACGCAATTTTCTGCTCTGGAAACGTCAAACGCGGCAATCACTGTCGCCATAATGGGACAAGGATATTCACATCAATCTTTCAGGGAGTATAAAAATGACATTCCGCCCCAAATTCATTACTTTTGACTGCCACGGCACCATGATCAATTTTGACATGGCAGGCGCTGCCCGTGGTCATTACGGCGACAAACTCTCGGCTGACCAGATGGATACCTTCATCAAAAACTTCTCGGCTTACCGCCTTGACGAAGTGCTTGGTGCCTGGAAGCCCTATGCCGAAATCGTCCATAATTCCCTGGAGCGGACCTGCAAGCGCAACAATATTCCCTTTGACCCGGCAATTGCCGAAGACATCTATAACCAGGTGCCGACCTGGGGCCCGCATGCCGATGTGCCGGCCGGTCTGGCAAAAATCGCCGATAAAATTCCGCTGGTTGCGCTGACCAATTCCATGAACGAACAAATTCCGCACAATATTGCCCGTCTTGGGGCGCCGATTGCGCATGTCTTTACCGCCGAAAGTGCTGGCGCCTATAAGCCGCAAATGCAGGCCTTTGAATATATGTTCGACCAGCTCAATTGTGGCCCGGAAGATGTGCTGCATGTTTCATCAAGCTTCCGTTATGATTTGATGACCGCCCATGACCTGGGCATCAAGAACAAAGTCTGGGTTAATCGCGGTCATGAACCGGCCAATCCCTATTACGGTTATACCGAAATTGCCGATATTTCCGGACTTGCCGCCGTTGTCGGACTGTAACCTGGAAGATGTACGATGAAATATGTGTCTTATTGGCATGACAGTTCCACCCCCTTTGCGCATGGCCAAACCGGCCCGGTTGAGGGAAAGGTTGATGTTGCCGTCATCGGTGCGGGTTTTACCGGCCTGAATGCCGCGCGCAAACTGGCAAAAGAAGGCGTTAATGTCGCCGTACTTGACGCCAGCCATGTGGGTTCGGGGGGATCTGGTCGTAACGGTGGACACCTGAATAACGGCGTCGCGCATGGCTATGCCGATGCCCAAAAACATCTTGGCACCGAACGTGCCAAGATCCTTTACAAGGCGTATGATTCCTCGATCGACATGATCGAGGCAATCATCGCCGAAGAAAATATCTCCTGTGACTTTCGTCGCTCCGGCAAGCTCAAACTGGCCTCAAAAGCTTCGCATATTGACGGGCTCAAGGCCAATTTTGACCTGATCAACAAGGAAGTTGATCCCGAGACAAAATGGATCGACAAAAATAACCTTGGCTCAGAGATCAGCCCGCAAGTCTTTCATGGCGGTGTGCTTTATGAAAAATCGGCGATGATGCATATGGGCCGGTTTGTTAACGGCCTGGCAGAGGCGGCCCATCGCCACGGGGCAAAGATATGGGAAAACGCCCCCGTTATTGGCCGCGCCCGCAATGGCAGCCAATGGGAACTGACAACCACGAAAGGCAAAATTCTTGCCGATCGCATCATCGTGGCAACAGGTGCCTATAGCGGACAGGAAAGAAAAGCCCCGCTTGGCTATTTCCGCAACCGCATCATTAGTGTTGGCTCCTTTATCATTGCCACCCGTCCGCTGACAGAAACGGAAATTGCCGCCACCGTGCCGGGCAACCGGACCTTTGTGACATCGATGAATATCGGCAATTACTTCCGCCTGTCGCCGGACAACCGGCTTATTTTCGGCGGTCGCGCACGTTTTTCGGCAATCTCAGACCGGGAATCCGATGCCAAATCGGGCGAAATACTGCGCAAAAGCATGACCGATATTTTCCCCAACCTCGCCAATGTTGATATTGATTATTGCTGGGGCGGCCTTGTCGGCATGACCCAGGACCGCTTCCCGCGGGCTGGCGAGGCCGAGGGCATGATCTATGGCATGGGATATTCCGGCCACGGCGCGCAAATGTCCACCCTGATCGGGCAGGCACTTGCCGACCTGGCAATGGACCGCAAAGACACAAATCCGCTTGATGGTCTCAGCTGGCCCCCCATTCCGTTTAACAGCGGCAAGCCCTGGTTCCTGCCCCTCGTCGGTCTGTGGTTCGGCCTGAAAGACCGCCTGTCTTAAACCACGCAGCACGCCCGCGACATGGCTTAACGACACGGCCTACTGCAACATACAAACCCCGGACGGATTGTCCGGGGTTTGTATTATCTGCAATCTGCCCCATCAGCGGCATCAGCGGCATTTTTCGGCCTGTCAACTGTGCGCAGCAATTATGTGCTCGCTCCTAAATTTAGCCTTGACTAACTTTCGGAGTACAGACAAACTTTCTCAACCATACAGGGGCAATGCGTGATATTCGGAGGAAAGCACGATGCGCGAAAGATTCCAGGCCAGAAAGCTGGCGGTCGGGCTGCTGGTTTGCTGCGCAACATTTGGTGCCGCATTCCTGCCCGGAAGTGCCCGCTCCGAAACTGCGGAGAGCAAATTTAAGGTCGTAACCACCTTTACCGTCATTGCCGACATTGCCAGCAATGTTGCCGGTGAAGCGGCAACGGTTGAGTCCATCACCAAACCGGGTGCTGAAATTCACGATTACCAGCCAACCCCAAGGGACATTCTGCGCGCGCAAGGGGCCCAGCTTGTTTTATGGAACGGTCTTAACCTTGAACGCTGGTTTGAAAAGTTCTTCCATCATCTTCATGATGTTCCTGGTGTCACCGTTACATCAGGTATCGAACCCGTCAGCATTTCAGACGGTCCGTATTCCGGCCTGCCGAACCCTCACGCCTGGATGTCGCCGCAAAACGCGCTGATATATGTTGATAATATTCTCGCGGCCTTTGTAAAATACGACCCCGCCCATGCCGACATCTACCGCCATAATGCAGAAGCCTACAAAGCCAGAATTAACGCCGCAGTCGCCCCGATCCGCGCTCAATTAAACGACATCCCGGAACAACAACGCTGGCTGGTGACAAGCGAGGGCGCGTTTAGTTATCTGGCCCGCGATTTTGGCTTAAAAGAGCTGTATCTCTGGCCTGTAAACAGCGACCAACAGGGCACACCGCAACAGGTTCGCAAAGTGATCGACACCATGCGGGAGCATAAAATCGCGGTGGTATTTTCCGAAAGCACCGTGTCGCCCAAACCGGCCGAACAGGTTGCCCGCGAAACCGGCGCCCGTTATGGAGGCGTCCTGTATGTTGATTCTTTAAGCCCCTCCGACGGCCCGGTTCCGACATATCTTGATCTTCTGCAGGTCACATCTGCGCGCATTGCCAAAGGCCTTAATCCATGAGCGTGTCTTCCTCTGCGCCGGCCGGTATTTTGGTCGATGATATTTCTGTTACCTATCGTAACGGCCATATCGCGCTTCGCAATGCCAGCTTTACCGTTCCCACGGCCTCAATTGCGGCCTTGGTCGGGGTCAACGGGGCTGGAAAATCCACATTGTTCAAGGCCATCATGGGATTTGTCGAAACAAGTCACGGCACTGTCTCGATCCTCGGCCAGTCCGTGCGGCAGGCCCTTGGCAAAAACCTTGTGGCCTATGTCCCGCAAAGCGAGGAAATAGACTGGAACTTTCCGGTTCTTGTTGAAGATGTGGTTATGATGGGGCGCTATGGGCACATGAATTTTCTGCGTTTGGCCCAACGCAAAGATCATGATGCGGTGCAAGATGCGCTTGAGCGCGTCGGCATGACGGAATTTCGCAAACGACAAATTGGTGAATTGTCTGGCGGGCAGCGCAAACGGGTCTTTTTGGCCCGCGCACTGGCCCAGAATGCCAAGGTTATCCTGCTTGACGAACCTTTTACAGGTGTCGATATCAATACTGAAAAGGCCATCATCCGCCTGCTTTCGGAACTGCGCGACGAAGGCCGCGTCATGCTGGTTTCCACCCATGATATCGGCAGTGTTCCAAAATTTTGTGACCGCACCATACTGGTCAAGGGTACGGTGCTGAACCATGGCCTGACAAAGGATGTCTTTACCCCCGCCAATCTGGAAAAGGCATTTGATGGTCTGATCAACCCCGAAATCTTAAAAGCCGCCAGTATGCCCGTCGAGAAAACACCGGCAAACATTCATGAAATGGCGGGCTGTGGTTCCGAAAACCGGAGCCATTCTTTATGATCGCAGATCAACTTCTTGCGCCCTTTGCCTATAACTACATGGTGAATGCCATGTGGGTCAGCGCAATGGTTGGCGGTGTGTGTGCGTTTCTGTCCGCCTATTTGATGCTTAAGGGATGGTCCCTCATCGGGGATGCCCTGGCCCATTCCGTCGTCCCCGGGGTGGCCGGCGCCTATATGCTGGGCATGCCTTTTGCGCTGGGGGCCTTTGTCTCGGGCGGCATTGCGGCGGGGGCAATGCTTTATCTTCAGCACAGAACCAGCCTTAAAGAAGATGCCATTATCGGGCTGATCTTCACAACGATGCTGGCACTCGGGCTGTTTATGATCTCCATTTCGCCCGTTCAAATTCGCATTCAAACCATTGTTTTGGGCAACATCCTGGCCATCACGGCCAGCGATACAATCCAGCTTGCCATTATCGGCAGTATTTCGGCCCTCATCCTGGTCTTGAAATGGAAGGATCTGATGGTGGTTTTCTTTGATGAAAACCACGCCCGGTCCATCGGGCTTAATCCGCTATTTTACAAAGCTTTGTTTTTTACCCTGTTATCTGCATCCACTGTTGCGGCGATGCAAACGGTGGGGGCCTTTCTTGTGATCGCCTTGGTCGTAACGCCGGGGGCAACCGCGTATCTGCTGACTGATCGCTTCCCAAAACTCCTGCTTATCAGCATTTCGATTGGTATGATCAGCAGCTTTTTGGGCGCCTATGTCAGCTATTTTCTCGATGGTGCGACCGGCGGCATTATCGTCGTATTGCAAACGATCTTGTTTCTAACCGCCTTCCTTTTTGCCCCCAAACACGGGTTACTTGCATCCCGACGCCGGGCCGCAACGGCACAAAACAATCACATCGCGGGGCAGGACAATGCCTGATTTTAACGACTTGCTTCTGCCCTTCACCCTGCCCTTCATGCAATATGCCATGCTGATCGCTGTTCTCGTGGCGATACCAGCCGCCCTGTTATCCTGCTTTCTGGTCTTAAAAGGCTGGTCGCTGGTCGGCGATGGCACGGCACATGCGGTTTTACCCGGTGTTGTTCTTTCCTATATCGTTGGCATTCCCTTTGCCATTGGCGCCTTTCTGGCCGGTATGTTCTTTGCCGTCTCAACCGGTTTTGTGCGCGAAAACAGCCGGATCAAACAAGATACGGTGATGGGTGTGGTCTATTCCGGCATGTTTGGCCTGGGGATTGTCATGTACACCAAAATCCGCAGCGGTGTGCATCTTGATCACATCCTGTTTGGCGATGTTCTGGGCATTAGCCGGCAGGATTTAATTGAAAGCAGCCTCATTTCCGGCTTGGTCATTCTGGTGATTGCGGCAAAATGGCGCGACCTTTTGCTGCACAGTTTTGATATTGTTCAGGCGCGTGCGGTTGGCCTGAATGTCCGGCTTTTGCATTATGGCTTGCTCGTTCTAATCTCGCTGACCATTGTCAGCGCGCTTAAGGCGGTCGGGCTGATCCTGTCCATTGCCATCATGATCACCCCTGGCGCGACGGCTTATCTCCTCACAAAGCGTTTCCATAAAATGATGATACTGGCGGTGATCATCGCCACGGCATCGGCATTTTTGGGCGTTTATGCCAGCTTCTATCTCGACAGCGCCCCAGCCCCGACAATCGTCTTGTTTATGTCGGCGATTTTCGCAATTGCCCTGATGTCACAAAGAAAACCGCCTCAAGCCAAGTAAAAACCTGGCCCTGTATTAAGGTCTTCGTCGGCATCCTGTTTCCCCACAAAACGCCGCATTACCGAATAACCGACGGCGAACGTTCTTGGCGAAGGTTTGACCGAACAGAGCGCACCTGAAGTGTGGCCAAAACAATTAACACCAGAGCCGCCCCTAAAATCTGAAACAGGGTCGGGTATTCCTGGAAAACCAACACACCTATCAGCAAACCAAATACAACACTGGAATAGCGAAAGGGGGTTGCCTGTGCCGCGGAAATAACTGACAGGGCACGCGCTGAAAATAATTGTCCAACAGCTGCAAATAGCCCCATAGACGACAGCAGAAAAACGCTTCTCCCATCAACAGCGGCCCAATTTTCGACGATGACAAACGGGGTAATCAGTAAAACACTTAGCCAGCTGACATTCAGAACAATCTGAAACGGCCTGTCAATTTGCGCCAGCTTACGCGTCATGAGGACTTCAATGCCCCAGCCAACGGAAGCGACAAGTGCGGCCCCAATACCAAGCAGATGATCCCACCCAATGCTCACCTCTGTGGCACCGGAAGTGATTTGAACTGAACTCATCACCGCCCCGATCACAACAGCAACGGTGGGCAACAGATCAAACAGTGACATGCTGCCTTCCGCAAAGATGCCACCCAAAATAATTGTGAAAACACCATTGGCGAGCAAAATTGTCTGAACAATAAAAACGGGTGCGTGGTTAATCGCAAAAACACTCATTAACAGCACACATACCCCCAATATCACCCGAGGCACATACACGCCGATTTTCCCTGAAATCCAGAACTTGCTCGGCCTTTTCCAAAAGGAAACAGGCGTCAATATAAGAGCGGCACTAAGAAATCGAAACCAGGAAATCACGATTTCGGGAACGTCATGCGATATAAACCGCGGCATCACGATCATCATCGTGAAACACAAGGCGGCAAGGACAATAAAGAAATAAGCTATTGAATTGCGTATTTTCAATTGACCATCCCCGACACAATCATGCGCGCAGAATGCAAGGCAACGTTTGACGCTCTCACGATAACAGCAACTGAAAAATCAAAGGGCAAGAAAATTGTTAGCTACCCGGATCAAGAGGCCCTGAAAAACCAGGATTTCTTCAGGGCCTCCTGTTTCTTAACCTTCTTGATCCAGTGCCTTCATTGCCTGGGAAAATCCGATCCAGGATAGCGGAATCCCCAGCACTTTCTCATCCGCTCGGACAAAGCGAAGCTGCCCGTCCTTGCCGGCTTCCATCCGCGCACGCATCTTGGCGTCAAGCTTTGCCCCTGCAACGCACCCTTCGGGCATACAGCGCGTTAAGGCAAGATCAAAACCGGCCTTTTCCTTGTCATCGGCCTGACCATCGATCGATATATGAACACGCCCCGGGATCGATACATCTGTCGGCAAAACGGTCGTGATCATGAAGTCTTTTTGCCCCGGCAAACGCCCGATCGCCATTTGCATCACCGGGCGCGGCTGCCCTTGCACCTGAACGGATTGCACGATTTCGCAACTTTTCGGGCTGTTTTCAGCCTTTTCCCCGGCTTTAGAAGACGGAAGTCGCGTACAATGCAACACCCAATTGCCATAGGTTGCGGTCGTATCAAGGGGCTCCGTTGAAACGGCTTCTTGATTTGCAGGCTCTGCTGCCAAAACAAGTGACGGTGCCAAGGCAACACTCGCAACACTCGCAACAATCCCAGCAAACGCCGCCATCGTCACGTAGACCGGGCTAAAACGAACTTTCATCATTAATCTATTTTCACGATCCAGGTGGTTAAGAAAACGCGTCCCCTCGCCCATGCGGCAGGGTCAATATTCTTGCTTTGCGGGAAGATATCAGAACTGAACCATCCAACGTAAATTGAACCGGTTTTCTGACGAACCATGATTTCGATTGCCATGAGCAACTTCGAGCGACAACGACGTCCCATGCGAAGAATCCGCTTCCGAAAGACCAAAGCGAAGACCCGCGCCAAAAGCATTGGCATAGGTGGTTGAACTTTCGACCGCTGTGGCCTGTGCCAGCTTGGTAAAGCCGGTCGCGCCAAATATATAAGGGGCGACCGCCGTGCCAAGACCCGACTGGGAGGAAAAGACCGGCAGTGAAACCGGAAGGGTTAACTCACTGCGGATCATGACACCGGAATCCCCCATCAACGCCCCGCCCTCAAAAGCGGACAATCCGTCAAACCCGCCCAGGCCAAATTGTTCAGACGATGCCATCACATTCCCGAACGAGGTTTGCGCCTTGCCAAAAACAGACCATTGAACCTGGTTGTCAGCAAAACTTTGCGAATAGCGGCTCGTGATATCAAGCTTGGTAAAATCGGGTTTCGCCCCACTGCGTGACAGCGGCAAGGTGGTTGTCCCCTCGCGGGCCCCCAGACCATCCAGCCCGAAAGACAGCGTCGCACTCCCCGAAACATAAGCGCCCCAACTGGTAAATGTGTTGGCATTCTGCGCAACACGCAGCACCCGAAGTTTGTCCTGGGTCCAATCCGTGCGGGAACCGTCTATATCAATTCTTTGGGTTTCATTTGCGATATTCAAACTGACTTCAGAACTGGTATTGAAATTGCGACTGCGGACCCAGTTATAGCCAAGCTTTGTCGCAAGGCGCTGATAATGATCCAGCATGGTAAAACTGAGACTGGATGTTGGATGCGTGCGACTGTCAACACCTTCGACATTAAACCACAACCCGTCAACCGATAGCGGAACGGTCATCCCCGCCACGACCTGACGGTTCCGCGGGTCATGGGTGAAAACACTGTTTTTAAGCCCCGGATAGCCCCCCAATTGCAAATATCCCACGTCACCAAGACCCAGAATATTATTAAAATTGGCCCCGACACTGGCACTGTAACGCCCCAGATCCTTGCCAAGGCTATTATCAAATGAGGTACTGAGCGAGACTTTATCATAACGGCCATCCACCACGATCACGGTGGCACCTGGTGCCTTGCCCGCTTTCAGCGTGGATTTAAGCAACACGCCCGGAATATCCCCGGCCAGCAACAATCGACGTTCCATTTCCGCCCGGGTCAGCGAAGAATTCCCGACCAGAGGTTTCAACACCGCTTCAATCCGGCGACGCGCCGTGCCCTGAAAGGCAGAGGCATCAATGCCTTCCACATAGCCAAGCGTTACAATCAGTTTCAAAGGCATCCCGCTTTCAAGCGTTTGCGGGGGCAGTGTGACACGCGCCAGCAAATACCCTGCCTGCACATAGGCATTTTCCAGGGCCTGGGCCGCAGCAAACAGCTCGGTCCCGCTCACGCGCTTGTCTTTTATCGATGCCTCAATCTTTGCCGTTGCCGCTTTCAGCGCGGGTAATTGCCCTTCAACCTCCAACCCCGATGGCGTCACATAGAGTTTGTCGGCCCCGGGAGGGGCTTTCAGCCCCGTCGTTTCGGGCAAATCCAGGCTGCCTTGTGCCGGGCTGGTAACCGAAGGGGCATAGCTTGGCTTTGTTATCTGGCTGGCCGTCTGGCCAAAGGCGGATACAGGCACAAGCACCGTCAATCCCGTGAAAGCAAGCGCTGCAACCATCGGGGCCCGTTTATTCAATACCATCATGAAATCGATCTCAGCCTTTAGTTTGCTGCGCTACAGGAAATTGCAAAATCGCTGCCCGTGAAACACACGGCGCCAGAAAGACGAACGTCTTGCGTTGTCATAATATCGCCTTGCCCATTATTACCGGCCGCCGAACTCGATGCCCCCTCAACGCCAGAGCCCCCCGTCACACCAGGCCCCGCAATGTCAGCCATATAACGCACCTGCTGACGACCGACACTTGGCTGAAAATAATTGACAGGGGTAAATGCTGCTCCGTTGACGCTCAGGCTCGCATCAGGTTGCACAACGGGTGCAGCGGTCACGGTCAACTGACCAGAAACATAAGCAATGTCATAATTGCCCGATGTCAGACCAGACACA
The DNA here is from genome assembly GCA_050299455.1 of Thalassospira sp. Classification (GTDB taxonomy): domain Bacteria; phylum Pseudomonadota; class Alphaproteobacteria; order Rhodospirillales; family Thalassospiraceae; genus Thalassospira. Next base: position 159 of record JBNKVZ010000046.1, on the reverse strand, counting down.
TCGATGGCATAATTGCCCACATTAACGGCCCCTTGCGAGGTGCCACCATAGCTCAGCGTTCCGTCCAGTACCGAACGGGTCTCGTTATTCACCCAACCTGCATAGGTAACACCATTCCCGCCCGAAAAGGCCTGACCGTCATAGGTTCTGGAAACATCA
>JBNKVZ010000045.1:0-28886 GCA_050299455.1 Thalassospira sp. | reverse complement strand
GGCGGAAAACGCCCTGCGCGAAGCATCCGAAGAAGCGGGCCTGAAACTGGAAATCAATCCTGGTGAAGGGGCATTTTATGGCCCGAAACTGGAATTTGTTCTGCGCGATGCCATTGGCCGTGACTGGCAGTGCGGCACGCTTCAGGCGGACTTTGTTTTGCCCGTACGCCTTGATGCCACCTATATGGGCGAAGACGGCGAAAAATATCGTCCTGTCATGCTTCACCGTGCCATTTTGGGCTCGCTGGAACGCTTTATCGGCATTCTGATCGAAAACTATGCCGGCCGCCTGCCCCTGTGGCTTTCGCCGGTTCATGCCGTGATCTGCACCATCACCAACGAGGCGGATGATTACGCCCACGAAGTGAAGGAAGCATTGGCAGCCAAAGGCTTGAATGTTGAACTTGATCTGCGCAATGAAAAGATCAGTTACAAGGTGCGTGAGCATAGCCACGCCAAAATCCCGCTGATTTTGGCACTTGGCAAACGCGAAGCCGAGGAAAAAACCGCATCCGTTCGTCGCCTTGGTTTCAAACACCAGAAAACAATGGCGATTGCCGATCTGGCAGAAAGCATGGTGCGTGAAATTCAGGACCGTGTGATCGAAGCCGATTTCTAAATCGCGCTATCGCGCGATCACGTTCACAAACATCTATCCTGCAAAAGGCCCGTCAGCATCATTGACGGGCCTTTTTGCTGCCCGCTTCACATGGCTTTCACAGATTCGTTATAAAAAATTTGCGACCTGTGAGATGCTAACCCCCTTCATGCACCTATAATGCCCGCACCAATACCGGACGTGATTCCCGCCTTCATGCCATATCCGATTGAAAGCACGAGCTTCAAAATGAACAAACAAAACGTTGCCAAATTTGTCCGTATCGCCGCAATCGCCGGTGCCGTCAGCCTTTATAGCTCTGCCGGGTTTGCAGCAGGCTTTTTCAGCAGCTCAAGCGATGACACGGATCTTCCTGCTGTCGTCAAAATGATTGATGCCGGAAAATATTCCGATGCCATTGACAGCCTGAAAAAAATGAACAAGGACGATCCGAAAAACGCCGATATCCTCAATTATCTTGCCTATAGCCAGCGCAAATCGGGCGATATGAAATCCGCCGAGGCCAATTACGAAAAGGCCCTGGCAATTAACCCCGATCATCGCGGGGCACTGGAATATCAGGGTGAACTTTATATTCAGACCGGGCGTGTCGATATGGCAAAACAAAACCTTGCCCGCCTGAAAGACGTTTGCGGTACAGATTGCGAACAATATAAAGACTTGAACGATGCCTTGAACGGCAAAAAATCAAACTGGTAAGACGGGCTTAACGCCTCCCGACAATTTGCAAAGCCCTTCCCGGTTACACATCCGGGAAGGGCTTTTTGATGTGCGCGGGCACCCTGCCCCTTTTGCTGCCGCCGTCATGTTGGTAAAAAAATTCACACCGTCATTTTTTGCACCGTCTCATCTTGTTTCGCAGTTCAGCAAAACAATATGGAAAGACAACCGATACCCAGATATAGCAAGACACAACAGCGATCATCCCGCGCATCATGTTTTGGGGCTCGGGTTGTATGGCGTCACGCTGACGCAGCGCCAAACTAGTCAAATGTATAGATGTACATTTTCGTAAGAACAGGGCATTTTGTCGCCAATCCAACCACTTACAGCGGGTCCCGATGTCAGGAAATACCCTTCGCAAAACTTACACTGTCATGGTGACACGAACGACCGGCAACCAGATGGAACTGGAAACCGTGCAGGAATACGGTGCCGCAATGGAAAGTGCCAAAAAGGCGCTTGATAATAACAACAATACCGAAGTGCGGGTTATCGAAAACAAATATGACGATGCTACCCGCAAGGAAAAAAAGCAGGTCGTTAAAATTCTGAACCGCGACAATCTGGCAACTTCAACAGCAGGTAGTGCGCGTGCTGGTGCCACCTCCAATGCGCTGGCCCCCGAAGTGATGTCGCGGATGACCAAATCCATCATCAATATCGCACTGGCAGTTACTGTTTTGATTTTATTAGGTGGAACCATTTTTCAGCTTCTCAACCAATAGCCGTCAAAGGATTGAAAATTAAAAAACTCCGCCTTGACACTTCCTTGCACAGCGACATGATAAGCAGCATAAAATGATCGCATAAACAGCCGGGTATTTGTGGGGAACAATGGCGAAATTCCACTTTCCAGTCAGGAATCATAACTTTCGCCAGGCAAGATGCCTGCTCATGGCAGCAGGTTCTGCGGCTCTTTTGCTCTCGGGGTGTGCAACGAACGGTGCTAAAAACACCCCGGAACATCCGACAATTGCCAAAAACATCATCCCGAAAAATGAGACCTTTGACAATTTCAGCATCAAGCAGAAAATGGCGGCCTGTTCGCTGTTCCTTGAAAGCCCGTCTGCCCGCGGAATTTACCTCTCGCCCGAGAGCAAATCAGACAAAACAACTGATCCCGCCAAACGCGATATCACGATTAGTTCCAATCCCGAAAATGACCTGAAACAGGCAATAGAGCTGGAATTGGCCGGTCATCCAGCCGAAGCACGCAAACTTTACCTATGGCTGACTGCGGCAAACCCCGACAGCAGCTTTACCATGCGCTGTGGTAATGGCGTTGATCTGTCGAGCAAAATTGTCCGTCTGGCGCAGCAACGCCTGGCCGTCATGGATAAGTCCAACCCACAACTGGCGCAATCCAACGAGATTGACGAAAAAGTTGCGATGGCAAAGGTTGCACCTGGCCCGGACCTGCCAAATCCACCAAAGGTAAAACGCAATACCGACTTTTACCTGACAGCAGGTCCGATGGATATGATGCCAGAGGATGACAATCCGCCTGCACCGCCCTTTGCCATCGAGGTAAGCCCCAATACCGAAACGCTTGCGCGGGCAACGCCCCCCAAGGAGCTTGTCAGCCTGGCAAGCCACAAAGCGGTAGGCATTAGCAATGTCACCACCGTCAAACCACCCAAAGGCTCCCCGGCGTCGGAAATATTGGAACTCAACGGCGGTGTGGGCGCCCCAAGTACGCAAAAAAGTGCCAAACTGCAAGCCAACAGCACCCCGCAAGAAGATGGCAAGCTGCAATCCATGCCAGCCGCACCGCGCCAACAAAATACGCGCCCGGCACCGGTGCCTGATGACGTAACACCCGGCACAAGCGCGCAAAAACCCGCCCGGATGGCACAAAAAGCAGAACGGCATGGCCCGCCAGCACCGTCATCCCCATCGGGCAGCCCGGTGGCAAAGGCCCCTGCCGTTCAAGCCGGTCAGCCCTATTATGCGTTGCAGCTTGCGGCCTATCGCAGCCGGGAAATGGCCGAATCAAGCTGGTTAAGACTGCAAAAGAAATCAGATGGTTTGCTTTCTGGTATTGACCATGAGGTTCGAACCTATGCGCAAAAGGACAAAGGCCTATATTTCCGCCTGATGACAGGACACTTCGCCGATAAAAGCACGGCAGAACGGGTTTGTCAGGGATTTAAGGCCAACAAACTCGACTGCATTGTTCGCTACGTGACGCCCTGAGGCAGGTCTTGCTTATCCAAGCACGCCAAAGCACGCTGATCACATCGTCGAACGCTGAAACAGGCCCTTTTGCCGAAGTCGCCGTGCAACAGGGCCTGGATCGGTTTTACGTAAATAAACGCTAATCCAGCGCGGGGCCTGATAGAGGGCCTTTTCAAGAAAACCATTGCGTTGGGATATTTTCCAGCGTGCAAACTGAATGATGCGGCGCGCGCGTTTTGACCCGCTTGCCAGCATCGGTATGGCCACGGCAATCAGGACCATACCAAAAAACGGTGGCGGCAAAGGCAGGAAGGCCAGCCCGACCAGCAAGAGCACCAGCCCCCCACCGACAAGCCCGAAGGATCGAACCAAACGCATTACACCCATTTCCTAAAACGGAACAAGAGGCAGCCCATCGCATCATTTTGCGACAGCAAAGATGTTGACGCAGGGCATTATGCCGGGGTTCAAGGCCAGGCAAAAAAGAAACAATCAAGACAATTTATCAGATCGAACGTTGCAACTGCTCAAATCCCGGTTACATTTCGGGCAATCGTTTTCTCTTATCTGTCAGGTGATCATGTTTAAAACCATTCCGCCCGAAAAATCACGGATGCCCTCCCCGACCGAGGCATTGCCGGGGCGTGCCGAGGCCCTGCCTGTCGCCGACACCCATGTCGTGAACGGCCATTCCATCAAAGGTCCGTTTCCGGCCCATTTGGAAACGGCCATTTTTGGCATGGGATGTTTTTGGGGGGCCGAACGCCTTTTCTGGCAACAGAAAGGTGTCTATAGCACCGCAGTCGGCTATGCCGGGGGCTATACCCAAAACCCGACCTATCGCGAAGTTTGCTCTGGCGAGACCGGGCACGCCGAAGTGGTCCTGGTGGTTTTTGATCCGGCGATCATTTCCTATCAAGACCTGTTAAAAATCTTTTGGGAAAATCATAATCCGACCCAGGGAATGCGCCAGGGCAATGACATCGGCACGCAATACCGTTCTGTCATTTTCACGGCAACCGAGGCCCAAAACGAGGCCGCCGTCACCTCACGCGAGAATTATCTAACCGCGTTAAAAAATGCGGGCTTGGACGAAATCACCACCGAAATCCAACCGCAACCAACCTTTTACTACGCCGAAGATTTCCATCAGCAATATCTGTTCAAGAATCCGGATGGATATTGCGGCATTGGCGGCACCGGCATTTCCTGCCCCGGAAGCTAATCGCAAGCGACCAGTCATCAAAACGGCCCGTCAGGCAAGACGGGCCGTTCTATTTTAAGGCCAGATCTATACGTCATGCTTCATAGGTCACGCCTTAAGCATCACACCGGAATACCGCCATATTCACGGCTCAGATCCCCACAGACGCGCCGAACCAGACTGCCAAAAACCGCCAGGCGTTCTTCTGAAATACGGGCGGCAGGCCCGGAAAGGGACAGGGCCGCAATGGGCTGGCCGGTTTCGTCGCGCACAACGCCAGCAACGCAGCGCAATCCCACAGCATGTTCTTCGTCATCAACAGCCCATCCCTGTTTACGGGCAATTTCCAAATCCTGCTTCAGGCTGTTTGGTGAGGTCCTGGTGCGATCCGTCATTTTAGGCTGGCCGTGCTGGGCAATAATCACGTCCACCTCGCTGCCGGGCAAAAATGCCAGTAACGCCTTACCAACGCCCGAGCAGTGCATCAAGGCGCGCCGGCCCGGCGTTACCAGGGCCCGCATCATTTTTCGGCACTCAACCTGCGACAGAAAAATCACTTCGCCGCCATCGGCAACAGCCAGATTAACCGTTTCGCCGCTTTCTTCCATCAAGGCCCGCATATAGGGGCGTGCGATTTGGCTCAGATTGCGGTTTTTGGTAAAGGCATTGCCAACACTAAAGGCCTGCACACCAATCGACCATAAGGTCCGTTCACCATCAAAGGTCACATATCGCTCATGCTGCATCGTGGTTAACAGGCGATGCACCGTAGAAGGTGGCAATTTAACGCGCTGGGAAATCTCCGTTAAGGTCATGCCATCATCGCTATCTGCCAGGGTATTTAATATACCAAGCGCACGCATCAGCGATTGAACCTGCTGCATTCGGTCTTCCCTCCCCCACAATGTGCGTTCTTGTAATGGTGTGCCAGCAAAGCGCAACAACGGTAATATCTATCAGCGACCGTTTTGCACAATCCCCCTGCTGCGCCACCATACGACGCTGGAATAGCCAACAAGATAAATTGTTGCCGCCCCAAAAGCGAGAACCGTTCCAACGCCTGCACCAAATTGCGGATATGTAAAGCAGACGGAAACAATATAAATCAACAACGCCCCCATCCCACGCGGAAAATTGCGGATCACGGTATGAACCGGCGCAATACCGTAGGACCAGTGCAAAATTAGGATCATGGGATACAAAGTAACCGGAAAACCGGAAAACAGCCCCGCCCATCGCGGGCCGATAACGGCTGCGGCCCCACTAATGGCCACCACAATCAAGGCGGCAATCGCGGCACGAATGGCAACAATGCTGCGGGTAATGCGAACACGTTGCCCAATGCTGACATTTTCAATCGCCCGAAACAGGAAAATCGACACCCCCATTGCCAGCAACAGGGCCCCGGCGGCTTCAAACAGGTTAAAGGTAAAAAGCTGCCCCAACCAGGAAACAAACACAAAGGCGGCAAAGGATGCCAATGATGCAGCAGGCATCTGCACCCATCGTGAAGAATGCGCCATCGCACGCGACACCAAATAATAGGCATATAAAAAGGCCAGTGTCGCAATCAGCCCGGGCAAGGCATAAACCGCACTTTCCCTGGCAAATGGCACGCCCTGCTCTATCGCAATAAAAAACAGCAATATCGCCGTTCCCAGCGGATAGCCGGATAACACACCGGCAACACGCGGCCCCGCGCGCTCCGCAAGGATCGAAAGCCCCAGCACAACAAGGATAGAGACCGCCAGCTTGGCAAAGAACAGCGACATAAAAAAACCTGCAACGCAGCGTGAAATACAAAACGTTGTCGAATTGTCGCAATATTATCAAAATTATGCCAGTGGAATATGACAACCTTTCAAAGAGCCCACATAAACCGCGCCCCAACCGACCAATCACATCGATAATTGATGGTGTTACAGCTAACCGATCTCCATGCCGCCTGCCCTTGTCATATCAGCAAATCGAAACGCGCCGTCGCCACAGAGGCCCCGTTCACCAGCACCTCAATCAGATGCTCTCCGGCGTAATATTTACGGGTTGTGATCTCGTATATCCGGTGTGTGCGAGTTAAACGCACATTCTCGCCTGCTTTAAGACGCAGTTTTTTCCATTTGAAAACCTTGGGTGACAGGCTGCCATTCGCCTTGCGATGATGAATGGCATAATCAATCACCAGTTCCCGCGTTTTCGTTTCATCATTCATTATCTCGATCGAAAAGGCGATTTCCTGGCCCATTTCAAGGGTGGAATCGTTTAAGTGCAGCGGCGAAGCAACCAATTGGACCGGGCCAAAACCCAATGCGCCCAAGGTTCCCGCATGCCCCTGCTTCACAAGGCTACGACAGGCATGATGCACAAGGCGCTGCCGGTTTTTCGGCGCATCGTGCAACCAATCCGCTGCAATCTCCGCCACAAGGTCAGGGTGATCTTTTGCAATGTCATTTAAGTTATTGGCAACAGAACGCCGAACATATTCCGCCCGGTCGTCACGCAATCGCGTCAACAGGGCAATCACGGGTGCAGGGTCTTCTATGAAAACCGAAAGACGCATGCCCCACGGTAATCGCGGCCGGGTTCCTTCCGAAACCAGGCGGCGCACATGGGCATTTGGGTCATCGACCCAACGCGCCAAAATCGCCAGCGTTTGCGCCGTGTGACGTGCAAGAAACGGACGAATGGCAAATTCCGCACTAAAGCGTTGCGTTAACTGATAAAGGCTATCCATTGATAATGCGATATTATCCTGCCCATGCCGGGCAATATAATCCGCCATCGGCATAATCGCCCAGCCCCGCACGCCCTGGCCTGAAACGTCCGGCTGCGGGTCATCAATATCGTTAAAATCACCATCCGGGGCGGGTGCCAGGCTTTGATTAATAATCGCCGCTGCTGTTGAAAAATCAGCTGGTAAATGCGTGCTCAGCGCATCAAGAACCTGATTGCTGCGTTGCTTTAATTCCAGTGACGCAAGATTTTGGGACGCATCGCGTATAAAACCCGCATCGTCAAATTGCGGATAAACCCGCGAAATGCTTGCCGCCATATCGGCAATCAACGCGTGTGAAAACAACTCTTTAAATGGCGTTCCCATAATGACTTCCCGAAGTATTTTGTTCTATTTACGTTCCTATCTCCTTCCGTAGTCAAAAGCCATCATGATCATCACTTTCTACTGACATAATATGACAGCAGGCTGCCCAATTTTATCAAAGAGGGCACGACCGTTCGTATCCCCCTCGCCGCAGGCAAATATGGACCTGCTGCGAGGGGTCAGATTACCAATTTCAAGTCGATATCTTTAACTGCCAACGGTCTCAAGCTGCCGATGTTTCTTGGTGGCCGGGCGCAGCCGCGATAAAGGCTGTCGAACGGCCCGCAAATCATTACGCGGTTTTTGAACAATCACACCGCGCCATCCCAGCCCTTCATAGGTTTCATAACCGGGCGTCAGGGCAAAGGCGACGATGGTCCCGTCTTCAAGCAAATAGGAATCTTTGTCATGCTGTCCGATCTGCAAGGGAAACCGCTCATTGCGCGCCGGCACACCATCGGAAGCGGCAATAACATTGTAATTGCGGTCGACAATCATAACCCTGGTTCTGGGCGCCTCTTCCTCGGCAAAGCTGATCGAGTTCACAACCGAATCTGCCTGGGGGTCCCAGTCGAAGAAAATGCCCATTGCGCCGATAATTTCGCCATCCGCCTCACCGTCGTCCCGCACGGCGGTTGCATAGGTCGCCGTTGAACGCCCACCAAAATGCTGACTGCGTTCGATGTCGGCCACGGCATATTCTGTCCCGTCCCCGGTTGCCATCGCCTGGCGAAACCAGCTTTCATTGCTAACATCAAGCCCTTTGGCCTGATAAAGGTCCGGTCGGCCATTGGCGATAACACGGCCATTCCGGTCTGCTACCCATAAATCAAGATATACCGTGTAGGAATCCAGAATAACGCCAAGACGTTTTGAGGCCCACTGCACGGCCCGGTCATTTTCCGGATTTGCACATCCGTCAACCACGGCACTGTCAGTCGCCCACCAGCGCACGTCACAGGAACGTTCGAATAAATTTCGGTCAATCAGTTCAATGACGTATAGCGCAAGATCAGACAAACGCGCCCCCCGCACCATTTGTGCCGTGCTGCGCAAATCTGTTGCTTCGGTGGAAAACAGGCTTTGAAGTTCATCGGCAATGGATGTCACCTGCTGTGAAATACTATTCACTTCATTTGCCACAACGGCAAAACCCCGTCCCGCTTCTCCGGCGCGTGATGCTTCTATAAGAGCATTCAGCGCCAGAATTTTTGCCGCCTTGGTGACATTCTGTATTTCATTGACTTTAGCTGTGGTCAGTTCCGACATCTTTGTCGCAACATTCAAAATTCTCTCAGGCATGTTATCCCCCAGTTTTTTTAATTACTGATGAGAAAAGGCTGCGCCTCATTACTGCACTGCACACTTAATATTTTTAAAAAACAAAAATAAAATGTGGAATTATTCGCAAATCATTTCAATCACTTACCGATACTTGCCAAATCATAACAATATCTATTCCCCACGATCACAACTAAAAGGTGAAAAACATGCAATACCAATAGAACCAGAATACAGCACCAACCTACCCCAGGAATATACTTTGGTGTAGATGTACAACCAAAAACAACGCCTCTTCTATTGGCATTTCCCACCTCCATCGCGGCGCAATAAACAGAGTCGTCATGGTGCTTTTGGCAGGGAAAACGAAATAAAATTCGTATTTTTCTTATTTTCCGGCAGCAAATTCAAAAATCTTCCAAAACCTTATTGAGCGGCCTTCGCCGACACCTACACCCCAAGCAGGCTATTAAACACGGTTTAAGAGCCATTCGTCCCCCTTCCCGATCAAAGAGAGACCACAAAATTACGGCCATATGTAAAAAAGGCACAGCACCTGATGGTGCCATGCCTTCCCTACGTAAGCGCGTTCGTTATTTATCGGACAATCGTCCTAAAGCCGTTGTTACAGAATACCGAAATGAACAAGGCCATCCCACAGCAGCTTTAGCCCTGTGATCAACAACAAAACATAACAGACACGATAAAACAGGTGCTGGTTCACCTTGTCATGCGCCCACAGGCCAAGCCATGTGCCCAAAATCGCGACGGGGACCAAGACAGCAGCGGTTTCCAGGTTGGCACCATTAAACTGGCCCAGGAACCAGTACGGGATCAGTTTTACATAATTCACGACAATGAAAAACATCACCGTCGTGCCAACAAAAACCGTTTTATCCAGCCGTTGGGGAAACAAAAACACCGACAAAGGCGGGCCACCGGCATGGGCGACAAAACTGGTAAAGCCTGAAATGGTGCCCCAGAATGTCCCCTTTAACCATGTCGCTGAACGCGGTTTATTGCCCGATGACTTACGCCGCAACCAGTGATCCAGGGTGAAACCAATGGCAATCAACGCGATCAGAATTTTGACGGCTTCTTCACTCAGATAGCTAAAGGACAATGATCCCACCAAAATCCCGATCATGGCGGCAGGGATCAGGATCATCATATTGCGGCGGTCCCAATTTTTGCGATAGGCCCAGACATTCGCCAGATCCATCAAACACAAAATCGGCAACATAATTGCCGCGGCCACCTGGGGGGAAACAGCCAGGGCAATCAGCGGAACCGAGACCACCCCCAAACCGCCGCCAAAACCGCTTTTGGAAACACCGGCAATAAGGACAGCCGGTATAGCCACCATGTAAAAAAATGGATCGCTGATTATTTCCATTATTCTTCCACTATTCCCTTCCTGCGTTTCCCAGCCTCAAGGCAATAGCCACCATATCGCGCCAGACAGGCAACACACGGACCATTCCCAAAGCAGCAGAAAAGCAGGATTATTTTTCAAGCAGGCGAGGCATCATCTCGACAAAATTACACGGCCGATGACGGAAATCGAGCTGATAGACAAGAATATCATCCCATCCATCCTTACATGCCCCGTTAGAACCGGGCAACGCAAACATGTAAGTGCCGTTTGCCACCCCGGCCACAGCCCGGGATTGAACGGTGGACGTGCCAATCTTGGCATAAGACAACCAACGGAACAATTCACCAAAACCGGTTATTTCCTTGTCATATACCGCCTGATGCGCCTCGGTGGTCACATCCCGTCCAGTTACACCGGTTCCGCCGGTGGAAATCACCACATCCACATTCGGGTCCAGCGACCAGGCGCGCAATTGTGCAATCAGCTTATCAAGATCGTCGGGCAGTATTTTGCGATCGACAACCACATGACCGGCTTGTTCCGCCCGTTGCACCAGAATGTCGCCCGAACTGTCTGTCTCAAAAGTGCGCGTGTCACTCGCCGTCAGCACCGCGATATTTACCGGCTTAAAGGGCAAAGACGTATCTATCTTTCCTGGCATGTCGAAACTCCGTGAGTAATAATTTTCCGCAGCTTAACGCCAAGTATCTTTAGCGCAAGTCATTCATGTCAAAGCGTGATCGCGCTTCATACATGAAACGCATTTATTTTCCGCTTCAAGACGTATTCCCCGCGCCCCCCGTTGCATATCCGTCAAGACAGCCCTAATTCCTTCCATGAAGGAAAGCGCACGCCTTGAAAATAAAATCCGTTTAAAGTCAATAAATTGGACAGAAAAATTCACCCGAATTATTATCACAAGGCGCCTTTTGCAAACCATTATCCAGCAGTGCAACAGCACTTTTCTTGCCGTGCAGCATATTTCGACGTAAAAAATGGTAAGGTGATACCGAATTAACAAAAATAACGACCCAACGGCATCCGACAACACATAACAATATCGACGCAGGAAACAGAGGTATCGACGATGACGGACATTCTTTGGCAGCCCAGCCCGGAACGCATTCAAAACGCCAACGTTACGCGCTTTCGTGAATGGCTGAACGACCGCAATGATCTGCAGTTGGGCAATTTCGTTGACCTTTATGACTGGTCGGTCCGCGAGATGCAGACTTTCTGGCCCGCATTGATCGAATATGCCGGGCTGAAAGCCGAAACCTGGGGCGATACAGTCCTGGAAAATCCACATCAGATGCCAGGGGCAAAATTTTTTCCCAATGCCCGTTTGAATTTTGCCGAAAATCTGCTGCGACGGGATGATCACAGCGATGCCCTGGTTTTCTGGGGCGAAGACAAGGTTAAAACCCGCCTGTCATGGTGCGACTTGAATATTGCCGTTTCCAAATTTTCCCAGGCCCTGCGCGCCCAGGGGGTCACAAAGGGGGATCGTGTTTGCGGCTATATGCCCAACATGCCCGAAACCGTGGTCGCCATGCTTGCCACGGCAGCGATTGGCGCTACATGGTCATCCGCCTCGCCTGATTTTGGCGTACAGGGCGTTGAAGATCGCTTTGGCCAAATCGAACCCAAAGTCATGATCACGGTGGATGGCTACTATTATAACGGCAAAAGCCACGACATCCGCGAAAAGGTCAAAGATATTGTTGACCGCATTCCCTGCATCGAGACGGTTGTCATTGTTCCCTATGCCTTTGATGGTACAAACAGCACCGACATCCGAAGTGCGGTTTCTTACGCCGACTATACCGGCCGGTTTGATGCAAAAAAAATCGAATTTGAACAGGTTGCGTTCAATCATCCGCTTTATGTGATGTTCTCGTCGGGCACCACCGGTAAACCGAAATGTATTGTTCACGGCACGGGCGGCACGCTGTTAAAACAGGTTTCCGAACATCTGATGCATTGTGACGTTGCCTCAGGGGATCGTGTTTTTTACTTCACCACCTGCGGCTGGATGATGTGGAACTGGCTGATGGGCGGCCTTGCAGCCGAGGCAACCTTGCTGCTCTATGACGGCTCGCCGTTCTATCCCAACGGCAACATCCTGTTTGACTATGCCGATGCCGAAGGCATGACCCTGTTTGGAACCTCGGCCAAATATATCGATGCCCTTGCCAAGGCCGAACTCAAACCCCGCGAAACCCATAATCTTTCGACGGTGCGGGCCATGACATCAACAGGGTCGCCTCTGGCCCCCGAAAGTTTCGATTATGTCTATCGCGATATAAAAGAAGACATTCATCTGGCCTCGATCTCGGGGGGGACTGACATTCTCGGCTGCTTTGTTCTGGCAAGCCCTGTGCTTCCCGTACGTCGCGGTGTTATACAAACCCGCGCCCTGGGCCTTGCCGTTAATGTCTATGACGATGATGCCAAACCGGTTTTAAACCAGAAAGGCGAATTGGTCTGCACGGCCCCCTTCCCCTCCATGCCGGTCGGATTCTGGAATGACCCGGATGGTCAGCGCTATCATGATGCCTATTTTGACCGTTTCCCCAATGTCTGGTGTCACGGCGATTATGTCGAACTTGATGATGAAGGCGGCATGATCATTTATGGCCGTTCCGATGCAACTCTTAATCCCGGAGGGGTACGCATCGGCACGGCTGAAATTTATCGCCAGGTCGAAAAACTGCCCGAAATTCAGGAATCCATCGTCATTGGCCAGGAATGGGACCATGATGTCCGCGTGGTGCTTTTTGTCGTTCTACGACCGGGCACCGTACTCGATGATGCCCTGACAGACCGGATCAAAAAACAGATCAGAAACAACTGCACTCCACGCCATGTGCCGGCGAAAATCATCGCCGTTGATGATATTCCACGAACAAAATCGGGCAAAATAACCGAACTGGCGGTGCGGGATGTTGTTCATGGCCGAAAGGTAAAGAATCAGGAAGCACTGGCAAATCCCGAAGCGCTTGATCTTTACGCCGACCTGGAAACGCTCCAGAATTAGACATTGCACCGCAGCATTTCGTCATTACCGTGAGGGGCTCCCTTTATCCAGGGGGCCTCTTTTTTTATCCGAAATGTTGGAAAATCTGACTTTGGCGAAACCGCGCAACATCGCCTGACACATCTTTTCGATTCCGCGTCGCAGCGGAGGTTAAAATTTAGACAAACACCAATTTTGCATTTTTTTTATACATTCAACGCTGCACTGAAAAAAATTTCCTTCAAATCACCTCAACAAACCTGACCAATTGGTCAACAACCTAAGGTATTGATTTTAAATTAATAAATTGGGTTGACTAATTCAACAATCAGTTCGCAGTTTTGTTCGATTGCGCAAAAAATGTCAATTTAGGCCAAATGTGGCGGTGGCGAAACTGACGCAACCATTTTTCACCCTTGACACATAAGGCCCTAAAACTCCTTAATTCGGTTGTCCCTACAAAAGGACAGGACAGATATGTTATTTTGACATGTCTGGGGTGGCATAGAAGTTACCAAAGCCGATAAAGATGCTTTGCTAATGAGGGAGCTCATAAATGAAAATGAAAACGATCCTGGCCGCTGGCGCAATGTCTGTTGCTGCCATTGCCGCAAACAACGCCCATGCGGGCGCTGTCGTTGACGGTATCAAGGCCAAAGGTTTCGTTCAGTGCGGCGTGAATACCGGTCTTCCGGGTTTCTCGGCTGCAAATTCGGAAGGCAAATGGGAAGGCATTGACGTTGATGTTTGCCGCGCCGTTGCCGCAGCACTTCTGGGGGATGCCGAAAAGGTTCAATACACCCCGATGACTGCAGCACAGCGTTTCACCGCTCTGCAATCTGGCGAAATCGATATTCTGTCACGTAATACCACCTGGACTCTGACCCGTGATGCAAAACTGGGTCTGACTTTCGGTGGCGTTAACTATTATGACGGCCAGGGCTTCCTGGTCCCGAAAGCTCTGGGTGTTTCCCACGCAAGCGAACTGGACGGTGCAACCATCTGTGTTGAACCGGGTACGACCACCGAACTCAACCTGGCCGACTATTTCCGTGCCAAAGGCATGAGCTTCGAACCGGTTGTGATCGAAAACATCAACGAAACCACGGCAGCCTTCTTCGCTGGCCGTTGCGACGTTTACACCACCGATGCTTCGGGCCTCGCATCTGTTCGCCAGACGATGGCTCCGAACCCGGATGACTATGTGATTCTGCCGGAAATCATTTCCAAAGAACCGCTTGGTCCGGCTGTTGCTCAGGGTGACGACCAATGGGCAGACCTGGTTCGCTGGTCGCTGATGGCAATGGTCAACGCCGAAGAACTTGGTGTTACCAGCGAAAACGTTGATGACATGAAGAAGAGCGAAAACCCGAGCATCCAGCGTCTGCTGGGCGTCTCGCCGGGGATGGGCGAAGCTCTTGGCGTTGACGAAGAATGGGCTTACCGCATCATCAAACAGGTTGGTAACTATGGCGAAAGCTATAAAACCAACGTAACCGCGAAGCTGGGCCTTGAACGTGGCCTGAACGCTTTGTGGACCGACGGTGGTCTGCAGTACGGTTTGCCGATACGTTAATCGTATAGGCCTTCGTAGACGAACGAGCTCCGCCCCACTGGCCTTGGTTGCCGGGGCGGAGCTTTTCGTTACAGCTTCTGCATATTGGATACAATCTACACCTGAGGGACAGATGAGTAAGACTCAACAGGCCCCGGGGGGTGTCCGTTCCAAAGGCCTCGCCGATTATCTGAATGACGAAAACGTTCGCGCTGTAATTTATCAGATCATCGCGATCGGGCTTGTCATATTGGCTGGCTGGTATCTGGTTTCCAATACCCTGGACAACCTGGAACGACAAAACATCTCAACCGGTTTTGGCTACCTTGACCTACAAGCATCGTTCGGGATCAGCGAAAGCATGATCGACTATGCGCCGACAAGCAGTTATGCAACGGCGCTCATGGTTGGCTTGCTTAACACCGTCAAAGTCGCGTTTCTCGGCATTGTTCTGTGCACCATCATTGGCACAATCTTTGGTATCGCCCGCCTTTCATCGAACTGGATCGTTCGCAAGCTTGCGACAGTTTATGTCGAGACATTCCGGAATATTCCGGTTCTGCTTCAGCTTTTCTTCTGGTACGCCATCATTCCAGGCGCGTTTCCGGCCGCACGTAATGCGCTAAAACCCATTCCCGACGTGCTGATGACCAATCGTGGTATCTATGTTCCGGTACCTGTGGCTGACAATGCCTATGAATTCATGGGAATTGCCGCCATTCTGGCGTTTGTCATCATCTATTTCGTGAAGAAATGGGCCGATAAACGTCTGGATGCGACAGGACGTCCCTTCCCCATTATCTGGGCCAGCATCGGCATTTTTGTAGGCCTTGTGCTGATCGCCTATATTGCGGGGGGCGCACCGACGGCAATGGATATTCCCAAAGTTGAAAAGTTCAACATTCGCGGTGGCTATAATATCTCGCCAGAATTTCTTGCCGTTCTCATTGGTCTGACGGTCTATACGTCAACCTATGTTGCGGAAGTTGTTCGCTCCGGTATCGAGGCCGTTCCAAGCGGTCAGTGGGAAGCTGCCGACAGTCTGGGTTTGAAACGTTCGGTTTCCTTGCGGAAAATCATTCTGCCGCAATCCATGCGTGTCGCCATTCCGCCGCTGACCAACCAGTATCTGAACCTGACCAAAAACAGCTCGCTTGCTGTTGCCGTCGGCTATCCCGATCTGGTTTCGGTATCAAACACCACCATGAACCAGACCGGTCAGGCCATCGAGGCGATCTCGATTTACATGGCTGTTTATCTTGGCTTGAGCCTGATCACCTCGCTGTTCATGAACTGGTTTAACAACAAAATGGCATTGGTGGAGAGGTAACATGGCAATCAGTACCCAACTACCACCAGGTCCAAGCGGCACATTCAGCCAACGTGCGATTACCTGGGTCCGCAAGAACCTGTTTAACAGCTGGTTCAACTCCATTCTGACAATTCTGTCCATTGCATTTGTGGCATGGATCATCCCGCCGATTTTTGAATGGGCGGTCGTCAATGCAACATTGACCCCCACCATTGAAGCCTGCCGGGCAGCAAGTGGCGCCTGCTGGGGCTTTATCAATGCCAATTTACGCCTGATCATCTTCGGGGTTTATCCCTATGATGAACAATGGCGTCCATTGCTTGCGATGATCATTTTGCTTGGCGTTATTATTGCCAGTCTGGCAAGTGTCAAATATCCGCGCCTGCAAAAACTAGTTTTGCCGATGTGGGTTCTTGGCATTCCGGCGATTGCAATTCTGATGTGGGGGGGCGTGCTGGGCCTTAGCTACGTTCAGAACAGCTCCTGGGGGGGCTTGCCGCTCACCCTCATCCTCTCGACAATCGGGATTGTCTTTGCCTTTCCGCTTGGCCTGCTGTTGGCCCTGGGCCGTCAGTCGGACATGCCGGCAATCAAAACCATTTCGGTTGTCTATATCGAAGTCATTCGTGGTGTCCCGCTTATTACAGTGTTGTTCATGGCCTCTGTCATGTTCCCGCTGTTTTTGCCCGAGGGCGTGTCCATCGACAAACTTCTGCGTGCCCAAATCGGCATTATCCTGTTTACGGCCGCCTACCTCGCCGAGGTTTTCCGCGGTGGTTTACAGGCAGTTCCCCGTGGCCAGTTTGAAGCAGGCGACAGCCTTGGCCTGTCGTATTGGCAGTCCATGCGTCTGATCATTCTGCCGCAGGCACTGCGCTTGGTTATTCCGCCAACGGTCAACAGCTTTATTTCGATGTTCAAGGACACGACCCTGGTCGTGATCATTGGCCTGTTTGACCTTCTTGGCGCGGTAAAACTGGCCCTGCGCAGTGACCCTGCCTGGACCAAATACTATGTCGAAGGTTACGCTTTCGCAGCCGCGATCTTCTTCGTGATCTGTTACTCTATGGGCCGCTATTCCGCATATCTTGAAAAAGAATTGCGCAAAGGCGAGCGCCGGTGAGGAGAGAGGAAAACAAAATGAATACGACTGACATCACCAAGAAAGTCGCGCCGCCGCCCGCCGACGAAGACGTGATCACCATTAACAAGGCGAACAAATGGTATGGCAATTTCCACGTCCTCAAAGACGTGGACCTGACGGTGCGCAGGGGCGAGCGTATCGTCATTTGCGGGCCGTCCGGCTCGGGTAAATCGACCCTCATCCGCTGCCTGAACCGTCTGGAAGCCTATCAAACCGGTGAAATCACGGTGGATGGCATCCTGCTGGGCGATGATGTTAAAAACATCGAAGCCGTTCGCCGCGAAGTCTGCATGGTGTTCCAGCACTTCAACCTTTTCCCGCACATGACCGTGCTGGAAAACCTGACCCTGGCACCGATCTGGGTCCGCAAAACGCCGAAAAAGGAAGCTGTCGAGCTTGCCATGCACTATCTCCAGCGTGTGCGCATTGCCGAACAGGCCCATAAATATCCGGGTCAGCTTTCAGGCGGGCAGCAGCAGCGCGTTGCCATCGCCCGTTCTTTGTGCATGCAGCCCAAAATCATGCTGTTTGACGAGCCGACCTCGGCCCTTGACCCGGAAATGGTCAAGGAAGTCCTCGACGTGATGGTTGAACTGGCAAAAGAAGGCATGACCATGCTGTGCGTGACGCACGAAATGGGCTTTGCCAAAGAAGTTGCCGACCGCGTTGTTTTCATGGATGCCGGTGAAATTGTCGAAATGGGCGAACCCCACGACTTCTTCGCCAATCCCAAAAGCGATCGTACCAAACTGTTCCTCAGCCAAATTCTGTCGCACTAAGCGCAAATCAGGCTTTGAACCACGAAACGGCTCCGATTATTTCGGGGCCGTTTTTGTTTTTGCACATTTCATCCTTGCGCCCTGCCCGCCAAGCGGCGACTATCGCGCCAGCATTTTATGAATAACACTGATTGCATCATGACATTGCCCAACGATACAGCCCAAAGCCCGGAAAACACGTCAGCACCTTTTTTGACCATCAAGAATCTGGTCAAAAAATTTGGCGAAAACACTGCCCTGGACCATGTCAGCCTGTCTCTTGATCGCGGGCAAACAATGGCTGTTATCGGGCCCTCGGCGGCGGGCAAAAGTGTGCTGCTAAAATGCCTGGCAGGCGTTTATCGTGCCGATAGCGGCACTGTCCTGATAGATGGCATCAATATTGCCGAAAGCAGCGATAACAATCAGGAAAACTGGGCGGATCGCATTGGCATGCTGTTTCAGCAAAATGCCCTGTTTGACAGTTTGCCCATTTGGCAGAATGTGTGTTTCCAATTGATTGAAGATGGCACGCTAAACCGCAAACAAGCCCAGGATCGCGCGGTTGAACTGCTCGGCCTGGTCGGACTGGATGCCGACAGCGCCACATTGCACCCGTCCGACCTGTCTGGCGGGATGCAAAAACGCGTTGGCATTGCACGCGCCATTGCCAACCAGCCGGAAATTTTGTTGCTCGATAACCCGACGGCGGGTCTGGACCCGGTATTGTCCAATCATATTGAAACCATGATTGAAACCATCGCCCAAAAACAGAAAACCACCGTCATCACCGTGACCAACGATATGGAAATCGCCAAAAACCGCTATGATTTCCTGACCATGATGCATGAAGGCCGGGTCTATTGGTCCGGCAAACAAGAAGATATCTCGGATGCGCAAAATGAGCATCTGACGCAAATGCTTAACGGGTCATCGCAGGGGCCAATTTCCATGCGCACCCGTAATCGCGGCCACCATGAGGTTGCCTAACCAAAGCAGCCTTTTGCCTTCATCACAGATAAAACGTCTAATCCGTTCCGCCAGGTTAGTCCGCGCAATAAACTGATAAATCTGCCTGTTCCAGGATGCCTTCCCAGGATTTTCCCGGGGCAATATCGGTAAACAGGGCATCCACCTCCGACAGGTGGCCCAAGCGGACCATTGCGCGACGACCAAATTTGGAAATATCGGTGCACAGGAATGTCTGGCGGGAATTGGAAATAATGGCGCGGGCCACCCGCACTTCGCGATAGTCAAAATCCATCAGGCTGCCATCTTCATCCACACCCGAAATGCCGATAATGGCGTAATCCACCTTGAACTGGCTGATAAAATCAATTGTCGCTTCGCCGATAATGCCAAAGTCGCGCTGACGCACCACACCCCCGGCAATAATCACTTCAAACCCGGGATTGGCGGCGCAAATTTCGGCAACATGCAGGTTGTTGGTAATGATTTTAAGGTTTTTGTGATCGGCCAAGGCCCGCGCGACTTCTTCGGTCGTCGTGCCGATATTAATAAAAAGCGATGCGCCCTCGGGAATATGCCGGGCGACCAGATGGGCGATCTTGCGTTTCGCCTCCAGATTAAGGACCTGGCGGTCCGTATAGGCGGCATTTTCGGTTGTTGAAAGGCTTGCCGCCCCGCCATGATAGCGGGCAATCAGCCCTTCTTCGGCCATTTCATTAATATCGCGACGGATGGTTTGCGGGGTAACGTCAAAATGTGTCGCCAATGCATCGATGGTCATGAAACCGCTAACGGCTACCTTTTCCAGAATTTCCCGACGGCGCCTGTCCAATTTACCCATTTTCTCTCCGATGCGGCGATGTGACGTTATCTATATTTGTTTTCATTTCGCGGGCTCAGGGCAAACCCATAAATATGCGTGCGCCGTCTAACATGCGGGGATCACACAAAAGATGCAAGACCGTGCTTGGTTGAAAACGCCCGAAACACCCCTGCCCCATATATTTCGTCACCCCCTTCATCCTATCATGATCCCGGCCATCTTGGCCGACAATGACCAAACTCAATTTATGTTCCGATAACGGGGGGCATGGCTTGCCCTGTTAAAAATCCGCTGGCGGCATGGGTTTCTTCGCGAATGAAATCCGCCAACAGGCGAATCCGTGCAACATTGATCATGTCGCTATGACATACCATCCAGTAATCACGCATAATTCTAACGCTTTCAGGCAGGACAGGCACCAAATCATCAAAGGCAACTGCCATGAAATAGGGCAAAATGCACAATCCAAACCCGGCCCGTGTAGCCTTTAACTGGGCAAAGACACTGGAACTTTGATAGCTGGCGCGTAATCCTGGCAACAATTCCCCCAAATAGTTCAATTCCTGGGTAAAAATCATATCCTCGATATAGCCAATAAAGGGATGCAACGCCAATTGAGACCGGTCTGTAACAGGCCCGTGTTCCGCCAGATACTGGCGCGAGCCATACACGTAAAGTGCGTAGCTTGATATTTTCTCGCGGTGATAGGACCCTGTCTTGGGGGTATTTAACGCAACCGAAATATCCGCTTCACGCCGCGAGAGTGAAACGATTTGCTGGATATTGACCATTTCAATCGACAGGCTGGGATGGCGTTTGGCGAAAGAAGGCAGCTTTTCCCCGATGAAAAAATTGCCAAAACCTTCCGGGACACTAAAGCGCACAACCCCACTGAGCGCAAAGGAACCTGTCCCCACCTCGCCCAGCAATTTATCCGCCTCCTGGGCCATTATCTCGGCCGGGGACATCAAACGCGCGCCTAACGGGGTTAAAACATATCCGCGCGGGTTTCGTTCAAAAAGTTTCGCCCCCAATCGTTGTTCAAGCCGGTCAATGCGTCTTGCAACTGTAACGTGACTTGTTCTTAAGCGTCTTGCCGCGGCAGATAACTGCCCGTCGCGTGCAACCGCCAGAAAATACTGCAAATCATCCCACGAAAAATTGTTCATTTGCCTGTTCTGTTCATTTTTGTACAGATATTGTCCAAAATTATATATTTGTTGACCTTTTGGTCAATGTTAGCGTTCATAGCGAACAACAAATAAAGAACCCGCTTGCGTCGCATGGCACGCAAGCGGAAATGATCAGGGCATCAGAATCAACCTTCCGGTGCAGTAAAAAACAACAAGTATACACAACAGTATACGCCTATCCGTTGCCTGTCTTCCGCTGCTGTCAACTGACGCACGGTCATAACAGATTTCGGAAAACAGGAATGTCACCCGCCACAAATTTAAAGGGCGGTTAAAATATGGTTCAGTTAGGGAGGAACCTCAGATGAAGAAACTTGCGATGGCATCTATTGCCGTCATGGCCGCGGCGACTGCGCTTCCGGCTTATGCCGCCGGTATTTCCGACGATATCGTTAAAATCGGTATTCTCAATGACCAGTCCGGCGTCTATGCCGACTTTGGCGGCAAATGGTCTTATGAAGCCGCAAAACTGGCCGCCGAAGATTTTGGTGGCACGGTTCTGGGCAAAAAAATCGAAATTATCACTGCCGATCACCAGAACAAACCTGACGTTGCCGCCAACATTGCCCGTCAATGGTATGACGAGGACAAAGTTGATTCCATCATGGAACTGACCACCTCGTCGGTCGCGCTGGCTGTTCAGGGTATTTCCAAGGAAAAGAAAAAAATCGACATTGTTACCGGTGCTGCGACAACAGCCCTCACCGGCGATCAATGCTCGCCCTATGGGTTCCATTGGGCCTATGACACCCATGCCCTTGCCGTTGGCACCGGCGGCGCACTGGTTAAAAATGGCGGCAACACCTGGTTCTTCCTGACGGCTGACTACGCCTTTGGCTACTCGCTGGAAGAACAAACATCAAAATTTGTCACCGATAGTGGCGGTAAGGTTCTGGGCTCGGTCCGTCATCCGCTTGGCACCAACGACTTTTCGTCCTTCCTGCTTCAGGCACAGGCATCAGGTGCCAAGGTCATCGGCCTGGCCGATGCCGGGCTTGATACCGCCAATGCCATCAAACAGGCCTCGGAATTTGGCATTGTGCAAAGTGGTCAACGCCTTGCTGCATTGCTGTTTACCCTGTCCGAAGTGCATGGTCTGGGCGCGCAAGCCGCACAGGGCCTGACCCTGACCGAAGGTTTCTATTGGGATCGCAACGATGAATCGCGTGCCTTTGGCAAACGCTTCTATGATCGTACCGGCCGCATGCCCAATATGATTCAGGCTGGCACCTATTCAGCCGTTCTTCAGTATCTCAAAGCGATCAAGCAAGTGGGTACGGACGACACCGAAGCCGTTTCCAAGGCGCTGCATGAAATGCCCGTCCATGACGCCTTTGCCCCCAACGGCAAGGTCGGTGCAAATGGACGCATGATCTATGACATGTATCTGATGGAAGTCAAAAAGCCGTCCGAAATGAAGGGCGACTGGGACTATTACAACGTTCTTGATACCGTTCCTGGTGACAAGGCATTCATCAAACCTTCTGAAAGCGGCTGCGCACTGGCGCAATAAGACATGATGGCAACCGGAGAACGTCAAAATCCCGGTATGTCGCAAAACGCGAACGAGGCACGGGTGGTCCTTTCCGCCCGTGACCTCCGCCGCGATTTTGGTGGCTTTACCGCGGTCAACAATGTGAACCTTGATGTTGAACACGCCAAGGTGCATGCGCTGATCGGCCCGAATGGCGCAGGCAAAACCACTGTTTTCAACCTGTTAACAAAGTTTCTTCAACCCACCAGCGGCAAAATCACGCTTCTGGGGCAAGACATTACCAAAACGCCGCCCGCCAATGTTGCGCGTATGGGGCTGGTACGTTCCTTCCAGATTTCGGCTGTCTTTCCGCATTTGACCGTTCTGGAAAATGTCCGTGTCGCCCTGCAAAGGCCCAATCGTCTTGCCATTCAGTTCTGGCGGTCAATGGATACGCTCAACCGCCTGAATGACCGTGCGATGGAGCTTCTCACCTCGGTCGGGCTGGAAAAGGATGTCGATAGCTATGCTGCCGACCTTTCTTATGGCCGCAAGCGCGTCCTGGAAATTGCTACCACCCTGTCGCTGGACCCAAAGGTCCTGCTGCTTGACGAACCAATGGCCGGCATGGGCCAGGAAGATGTGGGGCGCGTTGCCGAGATTATCCGCGAGGTGGCACGCACCCGTGCCGTTTTGATGGTGGAACACAACCTGAAGGTTGTTGCTGATTTATGTGACCATATCACGGTTCTTCAGCGCGGCGAAATTCTGGCCGAAGGCAATTATGACACCGTCAGCAACGACGAACGCGTAAGAGTTGCCTATATGGGGACAGACGATGAGTGATACGGAAATCCTTCTGTCCGTCAAGGATTTGAACGCCTGGTATGACGAAAGCCACGTCCTGCACGGGGTAAATTTGAATGTCCGGCGCGGTGAAACCGTGACGATCCTGGGCCGTAACGGCGTTGGCAAAACCACCACATTGCGGTCCATTGTCGGCATCTTGCGCAAACGCACCGGCGAGATCGAATTTAACGGCCATGACCTGATGCGCCTGCCCTTGCACAAAACGGCCAAAACCGGCCTTGGTTTTGTGCCCGAGGAACGGGGTATTTTTGCCAGCCTCACGGTCGAAGAAAACCTGATGCTGCCGCCAAAAATTTCCGATAGCGGCATGAGCATCGAGGAAATCTACGACCTGTTCCCCAACCTTTATGAACGTAAAACCAGTTCCGGCACCAAGCTTTCGGGCGGTGAACAACAAATGCTGGCAATGGCCCGCATGTTGCGCATTGGTGTGGATATGCTGTTGCTTGACGAACCGACAGAGGGCCTGGCCCCGGTGATTGTTCAGCGCATCGGCGAGGTTTTACAAACCCTGAAACAGCGTGGCATGACCATTTTGCTGATCGAGCAGAATTTCCGTTTCGCCAGCAAAATCGCCGACCGTTTTTATCTGATGGAACATGGTCTTGTTTCCGCAGACTTTAACGCCAGTGAATTGCCAGAACGCATGGATATGCTGCACGAGGTTCTAGGAGTTTAAACGCCGTGATTATGATTTTTGGAATTCCCATTCAGGCGTTTCTGGGACAATTGCTGATCGGCCTGATCAACGGGTCGTTTTATGCAATGCTCAGCCTTGGCCTGGCCATTATTTTCGGGATGCTGCGCGTCATCAACTTTGCCCACGGGGCACAATATATGATGGGCGCCTTTGCCGGGATGCTGTTGTTAACCTGGTTTGGTGTGAATTACTGGCTGGCACTTATTCTGGCCCCCATCGTTGTCGGGATTACCGGCATCGTGGTGGAGCGCTTTGCCCTGCGCCGCCTTTATAACCTTGACCATCTTTATGGTCTGCTTTTCACCTTTGGCCTGGCATTGGTGGTTGAAGGCACGTTTCGTTACATCTACGGTTCTTCTGGCCAGCCCTATGCAACACCCAAACTGCTTAGCGGCGGGGTAAATCTTGGCTTCATGTATTTGCCGATTTACCGGGGCTGGGTTGTGATTGCCTCTTTGATCGTGTGTATCGGCACCTGGGTGCTAATCGAGAAAACCCGCCTTGGGGCCTATCTGCGTGCCGCAACCGAAAACCCGATCCTTGTGCAGTCTTTTGGTATCAATGTGCCCTTGCTGTTAACCCTGACCTATGGTTTGGGGGCTGGTCTTGCCGCACTTGCCGGCATCATGGCTGCCCCGATTTATCAGGTCAGTCCGCTTATGGGCTCCAACCTGATCATCGTCGTTTTTGCCATTGTCGTTGTCGGCGGCATGGGATCGATCATGGGGGCCATCGTTACCGGCTATGCACTTGGCATTCTTGAAGGCCTGACCAAGGTTTTCTACCCCGAAGCCTCGAACATCGTGATCTTTGTCATCATGGCACTGGTTCTTCTGGTCCGGCCTGCCGGTCTGTTTGGTCGGGAAGCGTGATATGAAAACATCTTCCATAACATCGACTGCCACCAACGATACCGGCACCCGCATCCAGCTTGCCTTGCTTGCTGTTGCCCTTATCGGCCTGGTCATCGCCCCCTTCGTCTTTTATCCGATCTTTCTGATGAAGGTCCTGTGCTTCGCCCTGTTTGCCTGCGCCTTTAACCTGTTGCTGGGCTATACCGGTTTGCTGTCATTCGGCCATGCGGCCTTTTTTGGCGGCGCATCCTATTTTACCGGCTATGTGGTCAAGGAAATGGGGTTTCCGCCGGAACTGGGCCTTCTGGTCGGCGTTGCCGGTGCCGCCCTGCTGGGGCTGGTAATGGGCTTTTTCGCCATTCGCCGCCAGGGCATCTATTTTGCAATGGTGACGCTGGCACTGGCGCAAATGTTCTATTTTTTCTGCCTGCAGGCCGAATTTACACATGGTGAAGATGGGTTGCAGGGCGTTCCGCGCGGCCACCTGTTCGGCTTTATCGACCTTAACCAGCCGCTGAACATGTATTTCTTCGTGCTGGGTGTTTTCGTGATCGGCATTTTTGCCATCTGGCGGATTGTTCATTCCCCCTTTGGCATGATCCTGAAATCCATTCGCGAGAACGAAGATCGCGCCATTTCGCTGGGCTATTCGGTCAATCGCTACAAATTGGGCGCGTTTGTCATGTCGGCGGCCCTGGCCGGGCTGGCTGGCGGCACCAAAACACTGGTGTTCCAGTTTGCCACCCTGACCGACGTTGCCTGGCAAATGTCGGGTGAAGTCATTCTCATGACGCTGCTGGGCGGTATTGGCACCATCTTTGGCCCCATTTTTGGTGCTGGTTTTGTTGTCACGCTGCAAAACTATCTTGCGGCTTCCTCCTTCCCGGTCACGGTACTGACCGGCCTGATCTTTATGATCTGCGTTCTTGTTTTCCGTCGCGGCATTATTGGTGAATTCAATGCGTCGCGCCTTGGTGCCCTTTTGGGTCTGCGAACCAAGCAATAAGGCCCCATTCCATGACAGAAGAAACTTTTGACTATATCGTTGTTGGTGCCGGGTCGGCGGGCTGTACGCTCGCCAACCGCCTCTCGGAAATTGACAATGCCACAACCATCCTGCTTGAAGCCGGTGGCAAGGATCGTTACCCTTGGATCCATATCCCGGTGGGCTATCTTTATTGCATTGGCAACCCCAAGGTTGACTGGTGCTTTAAAACTGTCAACGAGCCGGGATTAAACGGGCGTTCCCTGTCCTATCCGCGTGGCAGGGTTCTGGGCGGCTGTTCATCGATCAACGGCATGATTTATATGCGCGGCCAGTCCACCGATTACGACCAATGGCGTCAGTCCGGTTGCACGGGCTGGGGCTGGGATGACGTGCTGCCGCTGTTTAAAAAATCCGAGGATTATTACAAGGGTGCAGATGACTTGCACGGCTCGGGCGGTGAATGGCGCGTTGAAGAAGCCCGGCTGCATTGGGATATTCTTGATGCCTTTCAAAATGCCGCCGAACAGGCCGGCTTTCCCAAAGTTGATGATTTCAACCGTGGCAATAACGAAGGCTCAAGCTATTTTAAGGTCAATCAGCGTCGTGGTATTCGCTGGAACACCTCCAAGGCCTTTTTGCGCCCGGCGAAAGATCGCGCCAACCTTAAAGTTCAGCCCCACGCCCAGGTCCGCCGTCTGATCATTGAAAATGGTCGCGCCGTCGGTGTCGAATTTGATCATCACGGCACCCTGCGCACGGTGCGCGCACGCCGTGAAGTCATTTTATCGGCGGGCTCGGTCGGATCACCGCATATTCTGGAGCTTTCGGGCATTGGCCGGGGCGATGTGCTGCAAAAAGCAGGAATTAATGTGCAGCATGAAAACCGATCAGTCGGGGAAAATCTGCAGGACCATTTACAACTACGCTGTGCTTTCAAGGTTTCGAACATCAAAACCCTGAATGAACAGGCCAATTCCCTGTTTGGCAAGGCGGCGATTGCGCTGGAATATCTGTTTAACCAGTCCGGCCCGATGTCGATGGCGCCCAGCCAGTTGGGCATGTTTACCAAATCATCGCCTACTTACGACATGCCCAACCTGCAATATCATGTACAGCCACTGTCGCTGGAGAAATTTGGCGATTCCGTACATCCCTTTCCGGCCTTTACCGCCAGTGTTTGCAACCTGCGCCCCGAAAGCCGGGGGTCAATCCATTTGACCAACCCGGATTACAAAACCCAGCCGGCCATTGCCCCAAATTACCTGTCGGCCGAAAGTGACCGCCAGGTCGCGATTGATGCCATTCGCCAAACCCGGCAAATTGTGGCGCAAAAGGCCCTGCAGCCCTATAACCCGCAGGAATTCAAACCTGGCCCGTCTTACGAAAACGATGATGATTTGGCAAAGGCGGCGGGTGACATCGGCACCACCATTTTCCACCCCGTAGGCACCTGCCGCATGGGAACGGACCCGGATGCCGTTGTCTCCCCTGCCCTGAAATTTAATGGCATTGCCGGGCTTCGCATTGCCGATGCCTCGATCATGCCCACCATTGTTTCGGGCAACACAAATTCGCCAACCATCATGATCGCGGAAAAAGCCGCCGAATTGATCAAGGCCGATGCCGCCTGAATAATCCAACCTTGCCGACAAACAACAAGACCCGGACCAATCCAGTCCGGGTCTTGTTGTTTTAAAGCCCATCGCACTAAAAAATGATCAATCGCCATTGCGGCGGGCAACAATGCGTTCCCGCACGGCCGCATCGGTGCCGGTTTGCGCAATATCGCCATCGCCAATCACAATCGCCTCACGCAACATTTTCGCGGCAAGCTGCAATTGGTCGTCATCGCGCACATGGGCAATACATAGCGGTGACGCCGCCGAAACCGTCTGCCCGACATGGATAAAGTCGGTAAAGCCGACAGTATGATCAATGTCCTGATCAGAACGGGTCCGCCCGCCCTTCAGGGCCACCAGCGCCAAACCGACCTTCCGCGCATCCATTGACAAAACCCGCCCGGTTTTATCTGCGCTAATTTCCGCAATCTTGGGCGCTGTCTCCTGATATTTGCCAATATTTTCAACAAAATCGGCAGGGCCGCCGAGGCCCGCCACCATGCGCGAAAAGACCTCCGCCGCACGGCCCGACGTCAACGCCGCCGATGCCTTTTGCAAACCATCGGCCACGTCATCGGCAATATCGGTCAATGCCAGCATTTCTGCGGCCAGCGCCAGCGTCACGTCGTAAACCCGCTGTTCCTGGTTTTTGCCGGTCAGAAAATCAACCGCCTCTTGCATTTCCAGGGCGTTCCCCACGGTTTCGCCCAAAACCTGGTCCATATCGGTCAACAGGGCCGTGGTCGGCACCCCATTACGGGTTGCGACCTCGGCAATGCTTTGCGCCAATTCACGGGCCCGGTCATATTCATTCATGAAGGCACCGGAGCCAAATTTGACATCCATCACCAGCGCATCCAGCCCCGCTGCCAGCTTTTTCGACAGGATTGATGCCGTGATCAGCGGGATGGATTCAACCGTCGCCGTCACATCCCGAATACCGTAAAACCGTTTATCCGCCGGTGCCAAATCGGCCGTCTGACCAATGATGGCACAGCCAACCTCGCGGGTGACCTTGGCAAATTCAGCCAGGTCCGGCGCGGTGCGATAACCGGGAATGGAATCAAATTTATCAAGCGTACCGCCTGTATGACCCAGGCCACGCCCGGAAATCATCGGCACAAAGGC
>JBNKVZ010000044.1:0-28922 GCA_050299455.1 Thalassospira sp. | reverse complement strand
CGCCTCACATATCGAAACTCAGCGTGACAAGGCCGGAAAGCGGGTCTTTGTCGGTTTGGTCAAAGGTGACGGTTTGCCTGACCTCCAGGCCAACATGACCGGAAAAGTCCGTCCAGTAATGATCAAAGCCGCCGCCCAGCTTGATGGCATCCGTGTCGCGTTCGGTATTCAGGAAGGGTTGAATGGTGCCGTAATCGCGCGGCAGGGTGGTGGAGAACCGCAATTCACCCTTCACCCCCTCCTCAGGGGCGGTGCCCGGATTAAACTCGCGAAAGGCCTGCAGGGAGGCATTTAGCGAAAACGGGCTAAAGGTATAATCGGTGCCGGTATAATAGCGGCGCGTCTGATCGCGGCCAAAGCCTTCATTCAGAACCGACATGGTCTGATTCTCGCCAAAGAAGGGGGTAAAGATATGCTCGCCCATTTCGATGCGATAGCGGGCTTCGGCCTCGGAATCAAACAGGGTGGATGTGGCAACATGACCCGTGACAATTTCGCCATTGGGCGTGAAATGTTTGCCATAGGATTCGCGCGCGCTGATCAAATTGCCGCTCAGGCGCAGGCTTAGGGGCGTTTGGCCCAAATTCTGTTCGGCATCAAAGCCCAGCGAGCCGGAATAGGTCATGCTGGAACTGGTATTTTCATAGGTGCTGGCAAGGCCGCTGCGGGTAATGTCGCTGCTGCCAATACCCAGGCTGCCATTCAGTTTTAACCAGTCGGTCATGCGGGTCAGAAAATAGGGGGAAAAGGTGACATTGTTTTCCCGATATAATGTCTGACGGGCGGCAATGTCGCTGGCCGTGCTGCCCCAGCCCAGGGCAAGCCCGATGATGGTGGAGGTATCCACCCGGTAATCCACCCCGGTATCCACGGCAATGACATCGCCATTCAAGCCGGGGTCAAAGCCGTCATGTGTAACGCGGTTATCAATGCTTTTGCGTGTGCCATGCACCCAGATGCTGATCGCGCGTTCAGTTGCAGCTTCCTGGGTGGGGAAGGACCCATTGGCGCTGTCAAAATCAATGCGCTCGGCCAAAGATCCCAGCGCATCACGCCCGCTATAGCTTTCGATCTGGGAGGCAACATCGGTGCCCATTGCCAGGGCGTTGGGCGGCTGTTCGCTGGCGGGTTTGCTGCTATCAAGAAACAGGGGTTGCAGGGTGTTATTGACAAGGTTGCCATCCAGCCGGTCCGACAGGCGATCAAGGTGGCCCAACCGGTTTTGGGTGCGTGTCATGGTTTCGGTGCGCAGGATCGGCGATTCGGTGGTGCGCAGGATTTTGTTCTGCGCGGCAAGGGCGCGATTTATCCACGACGGAATCACCCTGTCAGGCGACAGGGTTGAAACGGCAATGCAGGCTGTGCCGATGGCTATGATGCTCCAGCGCAGTGTCATTCTCTGTTGTGTCTCTGCTCGCGGTTATCGGCAAAATGCCGCCCGTTTTGTGCGCCGCGGCCTGGTTTAGGCCGCGAAATTCCTGGTTTTATCCGGGGTCTTTGCCCCGTTTTGATAACAGCTATCATTTTGGTGATAGCTTAGGGGAGTTACCGAATCATAAATCCCTGCAATAGAATGTTGCGTCCTGCGCAAAGGCGCGCTAGAAACCTGTCCTGTCTTTGGGGCGTTTCGTCCCCTGGCTTTTCTGCCAAGTTCTTGCGGGCGTGGCGAAATTGGTATACGCAGCGGACTTAAAATCCGCCGGTCCTAACAGACCTTGCCGGTTCAAGTCCGGCCGCCCGCACCATTCTTTTTTCCTTTCCTCATCCGTTTCATCTGTCACCAAGTCGCAATTTGCCGGTTGGCGACGTGGTCGATTCGCTGTTTTGCCTTGCCCCGTTACACCCGGCGGCATTGTTGGCATATTTTTGTGCGCCTTTGGGGCCGTCTTTCGGCCCGGGCAAGACGCATAAACACAGCGCGCGGCATTCTCAAATGCGCCACTGTACGGGCCTCTTCCCGAAAATTGCCTGCCTTATATTATTGTGCGCCTCATCAAAGCGGCGATTGCGATCTGGCGTGAACCTGTGGTTCCCGTCGATGGCAGGCAAATGTGGCGGGTTTGGCCCCTTGGGTTGTTTTTTCCCAATCCCGCATGATGCAAGTTCCAATATGGCAACTTGCATGTTGTAAACCGGAGCGATCCGGTGCATTTGGAAATTAACAGATAGGGGCGGATACCCAAAGTTGCAATTGTTGTGCTGCACAAGTGTGACAGATTTACCGGATGTAAAGGCGTTGAAGGGCACTGTGCCGGTGAAAAGGGGATGATAACAGGGGTACGAACACGACAATGGCGGAAAATGATGAAGACCCGCTGCGCAAAAAAGAACGGTTTGGCAAATATGTTGCGCCCGAAGAACGGGCGACCAATATCGTGCGTCAGCTGGACGATTTTTTACGCAAAGGCCCCAAAAGCGGGCTGAAATATAACCGTTGGCAACAATTGGCATGGTATGAAGTTGTTGACGAAATCAAACGGGCCGAAGCCGCCCAGAAAAGCCAGGATAGCCTTGCCAAGGCGGCCTTTCTCAGCCTTGCCGTTGGGTTTGGCACCATCGGGTTTTGGGGGCTGGTCTTGCTGGCAGGAACCCGTTTGGGCTTTGTTGCCGCGGGGATTATTCTGGTTGCAGGGCTTGTTATCTGGCGCGCCCTGGCAAAGGCCAACTGGTTGAAATAGGCACAGAAAATGAATAACGACACCGCCGAAACCCTTGCCATTCAGGCCATCGCCTTTGTTGCGGGCGACGAAGAATTGTTGCAGGGCCTGTTGATGCAGACGGGGATGGATTTGAATGATTTGCGTGCCGGCATTGGCAGCCCCGATGTGCAGCGCGGGGTGCTGGAATTTTTGCTTTCCCACGAACCGTTTTTAATGCGCCTGGTCGAGGCGATTAATTGCCCGCCCGAAGACCCGGCCCGTGCGCATATGGTGCTTTCGGGCGGCCCTATCTGGCAGGATTGAGGGCTGCACGGAACGGTTTCGATCCGTGCAGGTTGGTTAAGAAGCCTTACGCGGCGTCATCATCATTTGCGCCGCGTTGTTCCAGGATCTGGTCAATCAGGCCCCATTCAAGGGCCTGTTCTGCGGTCATGAAGCGGTCGCGATCCAGCGTGCGTTCAACTTCCTCCGTGCTGCGGCCGCAATGTTTGGCATAAAGGGCAATCACGCGCTGTTTGGTCAGGCGCATTTCTTCGGCATGGATCAGAACGTCCGATGCCTGGCCCTGAAAGCCGCCCAGGGGTTGATGTACATGCAGGCTGGCATTGGGCAGGGCGGCGCGATGGCCCGGTTCCCCCGCCATAAGCAGGAACGATCCCATCGATCGGGCTGTGCCCATACACAGGGTATGAACCGGAGCCTTGATGTAGCGCATGGTGTCATACATCGCCATGCCGCTGGTGATGACCCCACCGGGGGAATTGATGTAAAGATGGATCGGCTTTTTGGCGTTTTCAGCCTCCAAAAACAAAAGCTGCGCACAGATCAGCGATGAAATCGTGTCATTCACTTCTCCATTCAGGAAAATGATCCGTTCGCGTAAAAGCCGGGAATAAATATCAAAGGATCGCTCGCCCGCGCTGGTTTGTTCAACCACCATCGGGATTAACTGCATCATGTTCGGCATGGTGTGGCTCCGGGGTCATCGGGTGGAACAGGTTAAACAGGGCAGGGTCAGGCGGCACACATTAAAGTG
Source organism: Thalassospira sp. (assembly GCA_050299455.1). Classification (GTDB taxonomy): domain Bacteria; phylum Pseudomonadota; class Alphaproteobacteria; order Rhodospirillales; family Thalassospiraceae; genus Thalassospira. The sequence continues at coordinate 25,226 of JBNKVZ010000044.1, read as the reverse complement.
GGATTGTTGCTGTTGGCGGCCTTGGGGGAGGGGAGGCATCTTGCGTCGGTCAGTTCGTGAATGATGCGCAGATGAGTGCCGTTTTCCCCTGTCGGGGTCAGGTGGAAGGTGACAATGCTGTCGAGATAGGGCGGGGTGGTGTCGCGCATATGATAGCTGATTTCCGCGCCCGGAATGTTTCGGCCGGGTTTGGCATCGCGCAAATTGACCCCCGGCAGCCAGCTTTCACGGATGTCGGCAATGCTGATTGCCCGCCAGACCTTTTCACAAGGGGCATCGAGTTTGTAGTCAAATTCCAGGCGGCGCGATGGCATTGGTTTGCTTGTTTCAGGCGGTCGGCTTTTAGGGGTGTGGTTGCTGTTGTCGGTCACTGGTCCATCTCTTTTAGGGTTTGGCGCAGGGCATCCACCCGTTCCGGCCAGAAGGTGCTGTAACGCGCCACCCATTGCACAATCAGGTCCAATCCTTCGGGGTTGACCCGGTAGTTAACGAACCGTCCCTGCCGTTCTTCCTGTATCAGCCGGGCTTCGCGCAACACGGCCAGGTGTTGTGACATGGCCGGCTGGCTAATGGTCATGCCTTCGCGAAGCGCACTGGCATTCATGCCGTCAGCACTGGCAAGTTGTTCAAAAATGGTGCGCCGGGTTGGATCGGCGAGGGCCTTGAAAATGTGATTTTCCATCATGAAAATACATAAGCACAGACTTATCTGTTTGCGCAAGGCAATTTATCAGGGAGGTGTGTCGGAATGCCAAAAGGCATGAAAAAAGGCGCGAACCCGGGGGATTCGCACCTGAAAAATCTATTGCCGCAGCGGGCAGATGGTTTTGCTTAAAACAATGTATCAAGCGGGGCCGTACCATAGCCATAAACCCAGACCAGCAGGGCCGCCCCCAAAATGATGCGGTAAATGGCAAAGGGGGTGAAGCTGGCCCGTTTCAGCCAGGACATCAGCACGGCGATCGTGATCAGCGCGGTAATAAAGGAAAACCCGATCGCCATCATGACTTCACGGTTCAGTTCCATATTACCTGCTTTATGCAGGTCCAGCCCGGCCAGAAGGCCTGCGCCCAAAATGACGGGGATTGACATCAGCATGGAAAATTGTGCGGCGTCTGATCGTTCATAGCTCATTAATCGGGCCGCGGTCATGGTGATGCCCGAGCGGCTGACGCCGGGGACCAGGGCAATGACCTGTGCCAGACCAATAAAGATGGAACTGGCCCAGCCCATATGTTCGATCCGGTTGATCGTCATGCCGACCTTGTCGGCGATCCACAGGATGATGCCGAAGATAAGGGTCGTCCAGGCGATGATCTCGACAGAGCGCATTTGCTCTTCAATGCCGGATTCCTTGAGATAAAAGCCAACTGCCACCACGGGGATGGTTGCGACAATAATATGAAGCGCCATGCGTGCGCCCGGCGTCATGCGGCCGGTAAACAGGCGGAAAAAGCCAACGATCATGGCGAGAACGTCACGCCAGAAATAGATCAGAACGGCCAGCAATGTTCCGACATGGACGGAAACATCGAGCAAAAGGCCCTGATCAGCCGCGCCGGTAATGGCGGGGGTCAGGACAAGATGGCCAGAAGAGCTGATGGGCAGGAATTCAGTAATACCCTGAACGACTGCGAGAAGGATTATGTGCTGAAGAGTCACACCTGCCTCGGTGCTGATTTTTGAAAGGGAATTCGCTTATAGCAGCTTGTTTTCTCTAGGCGAATAACTGAATTAGTACCATTTCGGTACTAATTAAACTTTTGTAACGGCCAGAAAATGCCACAAAACCCTAGCTTTTGTCGGGCTTTTTCTCATTATATGTCAGCAATATTGACCTATAGATAATTTTGTGCTGGATTCTCGTTCCGTCGGCAGGTATATAAAAGTCCACATCCCGCAACAAAACAGCTTTTTTGGGGACCTCAATGACAGAAAAGATGCTCAAATTTGTCCATCTTGAACAAAAATATCCTCAGAAGCGTGAAGCTGCTGAACGTCGGACGGATTTTGACGAAATTTATTCCGCTTTCGAGCCCGAGGCTGCTGCCGATCAGGCCGCGCGCTGCTCGCAGTGTGGCGTTCCGTTCTGCCAGGCGCATTGCCCGCTTTACAATAATATTCCCGATTGGTTGCGCCTGACCACCGAAGGCCGGATGGAAGAGGCTTATGCCATTTCATCTGCAACCAACAACCTGCCGGAAATTACCGGTCGTATTTGCCCGCAGGACCGCCTGTGTGAAGGCAATTGTGTGATCGAACAGTCCACGCATGGCGCTGTGACCATCGGCTCGGTTGAAAAATACATTACCGACACTGCCTTTGAAAATGGCTGGGTCAAGGCCCCGGTGCCGGGCAAGGAAAACGGCATGTCTGTGGGCATCATTGGCGGTGGCCCCGCCGGTATGGCCGCAGCCGAACAGCTGCGCCTTAAAGGTTATGAAGTTCATATTTATGACCGCTATGACCGCATGGGCGGCCTGCTGGTATATGGTATTCCGGGTTTCAAGCTGGAAAAACATATCGTTGAACGCCGCATCAAGCTTCTTGAGGAAGCGGGCATTGTCATGCACACCAATTTTGAAGTGGGCCGGGATGCCTCGCTGGAAGAATTGCGCCGCAAGCATGACAGCGTGCTGATCGCAACCGGCGTTTACAAGGCGCGTGACCTCAAAGTGCCGGGCATTGGCCTTAAAAACATTTATCCGGCGTTGGAATATCTGACCACCTCGAACCGTCATGGCTTGGGCGATAGTGTCCCGGCTTATGACGACGGCACCCTTAATGCCAAGGACAAACATGTTGTTGTCATTGGCGGTGGTGATACCGCAATGGATTGCGTGCGGACCGCCATTCGCCAGGGGGCAAAGTCGGTGAAGTGCCTGTATCGCCGTGACCGTGCCAATATGCCCGGTTCCCAGCGCGAAGTGGCCAATGCCGAGGAAGAAGGTGTTGAATTTGTCTGGCTGACCAACCCGGAAGCCTTTGTTGGCGATGACACCAAAATTACCGGTGTCCGCGCGGTTAAAATGCGGTTGGGGGCGCCTGATGCCGGTGGCCGTCAAAGCCCGGAAGTCATTGAAGGCTCCAGCTATACAATGGAAGCCGACATGGCGATCCTCGCACTTGGTTTTGAACCTGAAGACCTGCCGACCCTGTTTGAAGCCCCGGAATTGGGTGTTTCACGCTGGGGCACCGTGAAGATCGATTTCCGTTCAATGATGACCAATCTGGATGGCGTTTTTGCCGCCGGGGACATTGCACGGGGTGCGTCGCTGGTGGTTTGGGCGATCCGTGATGGTCGCGATGCCGCTGATCGCATTGACGAATATTTGCTGGCGCGGAAAGAAGCAGCCGCCTAAGCCCGCCGCCGCATTTTGGAGAACAAAGCCATGAACGAGATTATTAAAGGTCACGGTGCCGAGGAAATCGCCCGGTTCGAGCGCAACGCCGAACACCTCTCGGCAACCGGCCTGTATGATGTTGACGACGAACATAGCAGCTGTGGTGTTGGCCTGATTGGCGCCATCGATGGCAAGCCGCGTCGCGAAGTTGTTGAAGCCGGTATCGAGGCCCTTAAATCGATCTGGCACCGTGGTGCCGTCGATGCCGATGGCAAAACCGGTGACGGTGCGGGCATTCACCTGCAGGTCCCGCAGGACTTTTTTAAGGCTCATCTGAAACTGATCAATCAGGAAGCCCCGGATTCCATGATTGCCGTGGGTCAGGTTTTTCTGCCGCGTATCGATATGGCCGCCCAGGAACGTTGCCGTGCGATTGTGGAAACCGAAGTCCTGAAAATGGGCTATTCGATCCTTGGCTGGCGCCAGGTGCCGGTCAATGTGTCGGTGATCGGGGAAAAGGCCAATGCCACCCGCCCGGAAATTGAACAGGTTCTGGTTGGTGGTTTGTCCACCACGGATGAAGAACAGTTTGAAGTCGATTTGTATGTCATTCGCCGCCGTATCGAAAAGGCGGTGATGTCGGAATCGATCAAGGATTTCTATATCTGCTCGCTGTCGTGCCGTTCGATCATTTACAAGGGCATGTTCCTGGCTGAACAGGTTGATATCTTTTATCCTGACCTGCGCGATGAACGCTTTATTTCCAATTTCTGCGTTTATCACCAGCGTTATTCGACCAACACCTTCCCAAGCTGGCCGCTGGCACAGCCGTTCCGCGTGCTTGCCCATAATGGTGAAATCAACACGCTGCGCGGCAATGTCAACTGGATGAAAAGCCACGAAGCCCGCATGGGGCACGAGGCATTTTCGGATACCATCGAAGATGTCAAACCGGTTATTCAGCCCGGTTCATCGGACTCCGCTGCATTGGATGCCGTGTTTGAACTGATGGTGCGCGCCGGCCGTGACCTGCCGATGGTGAAAACCATGATGGTGCCCGAAGCCTGGTCGAAAAAGGCCAGCACGCCGGACAGTTATAAAAACCTGTATGCCTATTGCAACGCGGTGATGGAACCGTGGGATGGCCCGGCGGCACTGGCAGCTTATGGCGGCAAATGGCTGCTGGGCGGCACGGACCGTAACGGCCTGCGTCCGCTGCGTTATGCTGTAACCGGTAATGGCCTGCTGATTGCCGGTTCGGAAACCGGCATGGTGCATATCGACGAGGAAAGCTGCATTGAGAAAGGCCGCCTCGGCCCGGGTCAGATGATTGCGGTCAACCTCGAAGAGGGCAAGCTTTATCACGATACCGAGCTTAAGGATAAGCTGGCGCATCGTCGTGACTGGTCAAAATGGGTGGGCCGGACCAGGGTTTTGGATGACCTGGTATCGCCGGAAAAATCCGAACCGACCAATTTCAAAAAAGAACAGCTTTTGCGCATGCAAAAGGCGATGGGTCTGTCGCATGAGGACCTGGAACTGATCCTGCATCCGATGGCCGAAGACGCCAAGGAAGCGATTGGCTCGATGGGCGATGACACGCCGCTTGCCATTCTGTCGGACCGCTATCGTGGCTTGCATCATTTCTTCCGTCAGAACTTTTCCCAGGTGACAAACCCGCCGATTGACAGCCTGCGCGAAGCCCGCGTCATGAGCCTGAAAACGCGCCTGGGCAATCTGGGCAACATTCTGGAAGAAGACGAAACCCAGTGTGACCTGCTTCAGCTTGACAGCCCGGTTCTGACCACCGGCGAATATGACGCTATGCGCCGTTATATGGGTGATAGTGCGGTCGAAATTGACACCACATTTGACATCAATGCTGGCCCGACGGGCCTGCGCGATGCCATCACCCGCATCCAGAAAGAAGCCGAAGAAGCCGTGCGCGGCGGTGCGTTGCACGTTATTCTGACCGACGAGCGCATTGACGAAAACCATGCCGCCATTCCGATGGTGCTGGCGGTTGGCGGTGTTCACAGCTTCCTGGTGACAAATTCGCTGCGGACCTATATTTCGCTGAATGTGCGTTCGGCGGAATGTATGGATGTGCATTATTTTGCCGTTCTGATCGGTGTGGGGGCGACCACGGTCAATGCCTATCTGGCCCAGGAAGGCCTGATGGACCGTTATGCCCGTGGCCTGTTTCCGAATATTCACAGCACGGCCGAAGTCATGCAGCGTTTCAAAAGCGCAATTGATCAGGGCCTGCTCAAGATCATGTCCAAAATGGGCATTTCGATAATCAGTTCCTATCGTGGTGGCTATAACTTTGAAAGTATTGGCCTGTCGCGCTCGTTGGTGGCGGAATTCTTCCCGGGCATGCCGTCGCGTATTTCGGGCATTGGCCTTCAGGGCATTCAGCGCCGCACCATTGCCCAGCATAAAGAAGCCTTTGCCGGCAATGTTGTCAGCCTGCCGGTTGGGGGGCTGTATAAATACCGTCGCAGTGGTGAACGCCATGTCTGGACCGGTCCGCTGATCCATACGCTGCAATCATCTGTCACCACCGGCAGCTACAATACCTTCCGCAAATTCAGCGAAGGCCTGCGCCAGCGCGAGCCGCTGCATCTGCGTGATTTGCTGGATTTCCGCTCTGACCGCAAGTCGGTGCGTCAGGAAGAAGTTGAAAGCATCACCGAAATCCGCAAGCGTTTTGTTACGCCCGGTATGTCGCATGGTGCGCTTTCAACCGAAGCCCACGAATCCCTTGCCATTGCCATGAACCGGATCGGTGCGAAATCGAACTCTGGTGAAGGCGGGGAATCGCGTGAACGTTTTCGTCCGCGTTCCAATGGCGACAATGCCCGTTCCTCGATCAAGCAGGTGGCATCTGGCCGCTTCGGCGTGATGGCGGAATATCTTAATAACTGCGAAGAAATTCAGATCAAGGTTGCCCAGGGGGCAAAACCGGGTGAAGGCGGGCAGTTGCCGGGCTTTAAGGTGACGGTTGAAATCGCCCAGTTGCGCCATGCAACGCCGGGTGTGACCCTGATTTCGCCGCCGCCGCACCATGATATTTATTCAATCGAAGATCTGGCCCAGCTGATTTACGACCTTAAGCAGATCAACCCGCGGTGCCGCGTGTGCGTGAAGCTGGTGTCGCGTTCCGGTGTGGGCACGATTGCGGCGGGTGTTGCCAAGGCAAAGGCCGACGTGATCCTGATTTCCGGTTATGATGGCGGTACCGGGGCAAGCCCGCAAACCTCGATCAAATATGCCGGTATTCCGTGGGAAATGGGCCTGTCGGAAGTTAATCAGGTACTGACCCTTAACAACCTGCGTCACCGTGTGAAGCTGCGTGTTGATGGCGGTTTCAAAACCGGCCGTGACGTTGTGATTGGTGCCATGCTGGGGGCCGAAGAATTTGGTATCGGTACGGCATCGCTGATTGCTCTTGGTTGCATCATGGTGCGTCAGTGCCATTCCAACACGTGCCCGGTGGGTGTGTGTACCCAGGACCCGGCCCTGCGTGCCAAGTTTAATGGTACGGCAGACAAGCTGGTTAACCTGTTCACCTTCATGGCCGAAGAGGTCAAGGATGTGCTGGCAGAACTGGGTTATGACAACCTGCAGGATGTGATTGGCCGTTCGGATCTGCTTCAGCAGGTTCATCGTGGTGCCAAGGACCTTGTTGACCTTGACCTGAACCCGCTTTTGGCCCAGGCCGATGCGGCGGGCCATCCGCGCTATTGCACCACCGAAGGCCGCAACGAAGTGCCTGATACCCTTGATGCGCAAATGATCAAGGATGCCCGTCCGTTGCTTGATGACGGCGAGAAAATGCAGCTGCAGTATAATATTCAGAATACGCAGCGTGCCATCGGCACCCGCATTTCCAGCCTGATCACGCAGAAATACGGCATGTTTGGCCTGAAACCCGGCCATCTGCATGTCCGTCTGCGCGGCTCGGCCGGTCAGTCACTGGGCGCGTTTTCGGTTCAGGGTCTTAAAATCGAAGTTCACGGCGATGCCAACGATTATGTTGCCAAGGGCCTTTCGGGCGGCACTATTGTTCTGCGTCCGCGTCCGTCAAGTTCGCTTAAGACCAACGAAAACACCATCATTGGCAATACCGTCCTTTACGGGGCATCTGCCGGCAAGCTGTTTGCCGCGGGTCAGGCGGGTGAACGTTTCTGTGTTCGTAACTCCGGTGACCGTGGTGGAAGGCTGCGGCTCCAATGGCTGCGAATATATGACCGGCGGTACGGCGGTCATCCTCGGTCCCGTGGGCAACAACTTCGCTGCCGGCATGACCGGTGGCATGGCTTTATCTATGACCGTGACAACAGCTTTGGCGATGTCGTCAATGATGGATCGGTTCTGTATCAGCGTATCGAAACCCAGCATTGGGACGATCAGTGCCGCAGCCTGATCGAGGAACATGTTGCTGAAACCGACAGCGGTTTCGCCCGTAACATCCTTGATAACTGGGACCGCGAGCGCGTGCATTTCTGGCAGGTTGTGCCCAAGGAAATCGTCGACAAGCTGGAACACCCTATTCGCTCCGAGAGCGAAGACCAGGCAACTGCGTGAGAATGATCACGCAGCTTGCGTAAGCTCCCTTGTCCAAACACCCGGACAAACCAACTTACCCCGCATCTCGATGCGGGGTTTCTTTTTTGGGCAACAGGCTTTGGGGCAACAGGTTTTGGGGCAAAGGGCTTTGGGTAAAAGGCTCCTGCTGTGCCACGATATTTTGATCGGGCAATAATGTGCGGGCAAAGCTGCAAAGGGTGAGCTGTCGGGCGAGGATGTGCTTTAGAGCAACAAATCGAGATAGGTGCCACGGCGGGCGGAATGATCGATCTGGTCGGCTGCAATCAGATTGCGCAGGCGGGCAAGCTGGCTCAGGATATCCAGCTCGCTTGACGGGCGGTCCACATTGGCGCGCCGGTTGTTCCCAGGCGTGGCAGAAGAGCGACCCGGACCGGAACGGTTCGGGGCCTCGGTAATGTCGCCGGTACTGGTGCGCGAACTGCCAAGCGGTGGTAACGCCATGCTTCTTCCCTTGTTGTCGTCGCTTTATTCTAGGGGATTTTGACTAAAATCTGAACCATTCAGTTTTGGATGCGGATTTAGGATGTTCCGCTGCCAAGGATGTATCAGAAAATAGGGCGATTGCAGCAAAAGAAAAGGGACAGCGATGAACGCTGTCCCAGTGGAAGCCAACGGGGAGGGAGATAATGTAAAGGCGGTGTCAGGTTACGATATTAACGCGTGTTCCACGCGAGCCACTGGTTTCAAGTGGCTGGTAATCCGTAACGATAGAGGCGATGCTTTCCATCAGGCCTTCGGCCTTTTTCATCGATGCACCCGCAGAGCTCAAGGGGGCGCCTTCGGCGCGCTGCGGCGTAATTCTGTCTGACAGGGCCTGCTGTGCAGAACTCATACCTGAACCGATTGAACTAACCATCGCTTGTGCGTCCTCATTCGTTTTCCCAGCGGAGCCATCCGAAATGTCGCTCTATCAGCCGGGGACAATGACATGCTTGGTAATAGATATAATACTTTCTTAATCATTTTGAAGTGATGACCGTCACAAAAGTATTAGAAAAAGTATAGGACACACCCTGTTTGGGATAATTTGTGGCCAGCCAAAGTCCGTTTTGCTGCGAAATGCACAGGTCGCAAAAACGTTAACAGGCTGCCTCATTTAAGATTGCAGCCTGTTTTGTTGTGCTGTGTCAGATGTGCTGTGCTTTAGTCCGAGGAGATTAGTCCGTTTGTGAATCGCGGCGGCGTTCCGCCTTTTGGACCAATGCCTCGTGGATGGCTTTTTGCAGTTGTGCCGGGCGGAATGGTTTTTTGACGAAAATATATTCGCCCAGCATTTTTTCCATTTCCTGCCGGGTCCGGGCCGGATAGCCAGACATGAAAACAATGCTGAGATGCGGATATTGGCGTAATGCTTCAATGGCAAGCTGCGGCCCGCTTAAACCGGTCATCACAACATCGCTTAGAATAACGTCAATTTTCTCGTCATCGTTTTGTTCGGCCAGAATTTTGAGGGCGGCCTCGGCATTTTCGGCGGCAACGGCGTTAAAGCCCGCATCTTCCAGAATGATCTTTGCCGTGGTTCTAAGTGACGGTTCGTCATCGACAATCAGAACACGTTCCCCATTGCCCGGATGATAGCTGATGCTGTTGATGGTCGGGGTTATTGTTGTGCCCGCCTCGCAGCGCGGCAGATAGATCGAAAATGTTGTGCCTTCGCCCTCGACGGTTTCCACATCGATACAGCCATTGGATTCTTCGACCCAGTTGTGAACGATGGACAGCCCCAAACCGGTGCCTTTGCCCGGTTCCTTGGTGGAATAGAAGGGCTCGAAAATGTTTTCAAGAACCTCGTCGGGAATGCCGGTTCCGGTATCCTGGACGGTGATGATGACATAGTCACCGGGTTGGCAATCGGGATAGGTGAGTTCGTCCATCGGGTCGCGCTGGTCAAGGGGCGGTACGGTGCCATAGGAGCAACTGATTTGAAGATTCCCGCCTTGCGGCATGGCATCGCGGGCATTGATGGCAAGGTTAAGGATGCAGGCAGAAAGCTGGGTTGGGTCAACGCGGGTATAAAGCGGCGTTTCACTGGCCCAGATTTCAAGCTCGATCCGATGCTCCAGTAGGGTGGTCAGAAGCTTTTCCATTTCCAGAACAGCCTCGTTGACCTGAACCACGGTGGGCTGTTCGACCTTGCGGCGTGAAAACATCAAAAGTTGGTCGGCAACGCTGGTTGCGCGTTCGCCAAGGGAAATGATGTGGCTGATATATTCTTCAACCCGTTCCGGATCATCGATGCGGGCCCGGGCCACTTCGGCAAAGCTGAGAATGCCTGCCAGGCAATTGTTAAATTCGTGCGCGACACCCCCGGCCATTTGCCCAACCGCTTCAAGCTTTTGTGACGTTGCCAACTGGCGTTGCAAGGCATGCTGTTCTTCGGTGGCCCGGTGTTGGGCCGTGACATCGCTGCCGGTGCCGCGATAGCCCTTAAAGCCGCCGTCAATGTCAAAAACCGGCACGCCGTTGATGCGGCCAAAATGGGTTTCGCCGTCTTTACCTTGCCAGGAAAATTCAAAGTTTTGAAAGGCAAGGTGGCTTTCAAGGCGGCTCATCAGCACGCCCCAGCTTTCATGGTCACGGGCCGTCAGGCCCAGGGTGTCAAACCGCTGTCCCTGCGGGGAGCCATGCAGTTCCTCGATTAACTGATAAAATTTATACGAGGCAAAGGTAATGCGCAGGTCCGGCCCCATTTCCCAGTACCAGTCGGCCGAGGACAGGGTAAAGTCGCGAAACCGTTCTTCGCTGTCGCGCAGGGCATCCTGGGCGGTTTGATGCTGGATGGTGCGCCGTTCCAGGCTTTCGGCCATCGAATTAAGGCCGCATTCCAGCGCGCCGACTTCATCGCGGCTGGTGGGGCGTAACCGTGCGCCAATTTTGCCAAACTGGATGTCGCTGACAAACTGCGCCATCGCACTTAGGCGGCGCAAAACGGTTTGCTGCATCAGCAAAAAGATCAAGCCGGAGGTCAGAATAAGACACATGACCGAGCCGATCAGCAGGACCGACTGCATGCGCTGCTGGCTTTCTTCAAGGCCAACGGTGGAGACCTTGAAATAGACAAACATGAAGGGCTGGGTGGCATTGAGGCTGAAAAGCGGGGTGATGCTGACCATCTGGCGCCCGCGTGCATCATTCACGGTAAAAAGCCGGGGTTTGACAATGTCGGGACCAAACCAGTCGGCCGGGAAACCTTTGAGATTTTCGATGTTTTTGCCAATCAGGCCCGGGTCCATTGCATGATAAATGGTCCCGTCAAAGCCGACCGCCATTGCATCAATGACATGAGGCCCCAGCAATCGGCGCAATTGCACCTTGTCGCTGATAATGGAGATCTTGAGTTGCTCTTCCTGGATCAACCGTCCAGGAGCACTTATTTGCTCTGCCGTGCGACGATCAATTTCCGCCCCGAAATACTGGATGTAATATCCACCAAACAGACCCAGAAAAATGGTTTCGACAATGACAATTGCAAAACCGATTTTGAACGCCAAGCTCCCAAACAGCTGGTCGAACAGTTTTTTCAAGCTACCCTCTACGCCCAGATCCAGTCGCCCCCCGGCGATTCTTGATCACTTTTCCTCAATGTAATACTGCGCCGGGTTTGTTGGTGCCGGTGTGGCAAAACTCCAGGCGGCAGGCATTACTTTTGGTACATTTTTAAAATTATTCGCAACGATACCTTTGCGATTTGGCGGCAAAGCAACACCCAAAACATAAAATTCGTCCGCACTGATGTCGAGAATCGCCCGCATCAGGCTTTTTTGCTGTTTTGGGTCCGCTGTCGATTTTAGTTGATCGTAAAGCGACATCTGTTTTTGCACAATTTTCGGCGGTATAGCAGCGTTTTTATTATCACTATCAACATACCACGCCGCCCAGGCTGGTGCGAACCACGAATCCTTTGAAATTGGAAGATAATTTACCGGGAACAGCATGGCATCCAACCCGCCGTCACCACCCCAGGCCGTAGCATCAAAATGGTTGTTTTTGCGGATCTGATAAAAATCGTCACGCGGCAGGTCGCGCGCTGTCACATCAATTCCCAGTTCCCGCCAATAGGCTGTGACCGCGCGCAAAATGTCATAGCGGTTCGAGCCGACCGTATCGATGTTAAATGTCACCCGGTGCCCGGCCGGTGTCAGCAAAAAGCCATCGTCATCCCGGTCGCTAAGGCCCGCCTTGGCAAAATAGTCTAGCGCGAGGTCAGGGTCATAGGAGATGTATTGTCGTGCCAGCACCGCATGGAAAAGCGGGCTTTCCGGGCGGGGGGCAGCCTGGTGGGGCACGGCGTTGGGCATGAAACGGTTAATGATGGCATCGCGATCAAAGGCCAGGGAAAGCCCGATGCGGAAGTTTTTGTCCTGGAACAGGGGCCGCAAGATATTGCTGGGATGATTTAGATTTAGCGACAAGGTTAGTTTGTTCATGTCGCTTTCAACCAGCGTGAAGGAAGACATATCCTTGCGCACGGCCAGAATTTCATCGGCGCTGTTGCTGATATGGCGTTCCTGCATATTGATTTTGCCCGCTAGCGCCAGTTTGACAGCATCGGATTTGCTGTTGACCAGTTTGAAGGAAACCTTGTCAATATAGGGAAGCTGGCGGCCTGTGGGGTCAATTTTCCAGTAATAGGGATTGCGCACCGCAATTAACGGGTTCTGTTTGCCGTAGGTGCCGGTTAAAATCCAGGCATTCAGCGTCGGGACCCTGGGATTGGTCCAGCGCGACGGGTCATCGATGGTGCCAGGATGACCAAAGACGGCAAAAAAGCGTTCCTCCCAGTTTTTATATCCTAACCGGGTGGCTTCTGCCGCCGCATCGGGATTGTATTTGGGAAGGTATTCTTTCAGGTAGTGTGCCGGATAGGAGACAGGCTCTACACCCTGTGGTTGTGCAAGGAATGTGGGGAACAAGCCATAAGGTGCGGCAAAATGAAATTTGATGGTTGTATCATCAATTTTCTCGACGATGCCGGGTTCCCCTTTGCTGGTCAGCCAGTCGGGAATGATCGGACTTAATTTCGGATTAAGCAGAATATCCTGATACCAGAACAGAATATCATCTGCTGTAAAAGGTGCCCCGTCAGACCAGCGCATGCCCGGCCGTAACCGGAAAGTGAAATCGGTTGCAGTTTTGTTTGTTTCGTAAGAAAGCGCAACATTTGGTGTGATACCAGTCCATTGCGGGGTCCAGCGCAACAGGGGTTCATAACCGATTGTTCGGATCAACAGGGCATAATCGCGTTCTGCCAGTTGGGCCATGTGCCATGTGCCACCATATTGACCAAGGCCGTCAACCGGTGAAACAATCATTGGAATAAGGGGCAGGCGATTTTTAGCCGGCGGCAGATGATGGTTCTTGACCTGGTCGGCAAGTTGAGGAGCCTGTCCGAACTCTGTGGCCTCGCTGCTTTTGATGCCAGCAACGAATACGAGTGCCAGTGCCGTGATCAAAAAGTATTTTTGCAACTTTGTCTGAGGCACTTAAGGCTCCACTAATATATTCTTTTGTATCGCAAATCGCGGTAAGTATCATAACCACTATCCATAAGTGGTGAATACAGAAAATGTGCCTCAGGGTAAAGATTTGATGTTACGCAATCGATTGTATTCGCGAAAAGATGTTTAGAATGCTTTTATAAAAAAAAGCGTATGGAAATGGCCTGTGCAGGTTGTTTGGCGGGCTGCACCATTTAAGGAAGAGCAGAGATGATAGACTGCAACGAAATGATTAATAAGCAATTTTTCGCTTTTGATCAAAGTTATATTTCAGAACAGAAGAAATATGCAGCCCGGCTTTCACCGTTGGAAAAGAAGCTTTCTGACCTTCAGGAGCGGGGAAACAGCATGGCCGCATCAGACCAAAGGATGATAGAGTGTAAATGGCTGCTTCAATACACGGCAAACTGGAAAGCCCTGCAGGAAGCCATTGACGGTCTTTCCGAGTCGCTCAAGAACAAAGATCAGGCTTGGGCCGAAGGGCAGTCCTCGGTCGATGGATCCTGGGGGCCTTGTTATACGCAGTGGTTCTTAAAGGTCGATGCCATGATTGATGCGGTTAACGAAATGGCCGACGAAGGCACTGCGCCGCAATATCCGTTTGATTTTATGGCCCCGATTGCCACCGCTGAAAAAATGCAAAGCTGGTTAAATGATCAGCGCACATCGAAGATTTATGCCGATGGCCTGGATCGGCGCGATGCCCTGGGGGCGGTGACGGCGGCCCTGTCGGAGATGTGCTTTAAAAGTGAAATTCGCGATTATTTTCGCCAGCACGTTAAGGGATTTGACCTGAGCGATGCCTATATCGCCGCCTATAAGGCCTGGCTGGATGAGTGGCAGGATACTGAAACCGGATATTGGGGCGCCTGGTTTGAACAGGCTGACGGGCCGTTGGTCAAAAGTACCGATCTGAGCCTGACCTTCCACAATATTTCCTATCAGCATGGCAAGGTTGCCTGCTGGCCGCAAATTTTTGCCACCACGCTGGCCCTGCGCGACGGCACCTATCCCTATGGCTGGAAGCATAATGGCGATTTTAACAACCATAATAATTATGACGTCGCCAAAATTTTTGCTCAGGGTTGGTCGAGTGTCGATGACGCCGCCCACCAGCAGGCCAGCACCGATATCGGCGATCTTCTTGACTGGTGCCTGAATGTTTCCATGACGGCCGATGGCGGCTTTATTGATGACACCAGTTTTTATAACTCGGTTGGGGCCGCCTATTATTACGGCGTCTCGTTCCTCGACGAGATCGGCTATTTTGAACCGGCGAAATGTTTCTGGACCGATGAAACCTTCCCCGAAGGCCCGTCGCTGTGCCGCAAAATTCAGAAAAACATGAAGATGCAGCATCTTGATGATGACGAGGCCGATGCGGCAATGGAAAAGCTGGTTGCCGCCTGTGGCGATTGTAACTCGGGTAAAAACCGCCGTCATACTCTGCATTAATCGGCATTAATCTGCATTAAGGTGTGCTTGCTGTGTCATTACGCTTGGCCGTCACGGCGATGGCTTGGCGTAATGGCCCCCGGTGATAGGGGGCTTTGTGCGGTGTGCGGTATGGGGTGCCCCGATAATTCACTTGTTTCAGCCCGGTATCGGCGCAACAATTACCTATGAACCAGGATGATGACGATAGGCCGGTAATGCCGCTGGCCGCCAAACCTGCACCGCCCCTGCCGCGTGAATTGCCGGGGCGACGCGCGCTGTTAACGCCTGGTGCCGGGCAGGGGATGCCGGTTGACCCTTCGGGTGCCATGCCGGTTGCGGATACAGCCGTGACTGTGGCCCTGGACGGGATTGAGGGCCGGATAGAGCAAAATCTGGTTAAACGGGCCAGTGCCCTGGTCGATGCCGAACCAGACCGGGTGATCGCGGTGTTGCGACGCTGGTTAAACGAGTGACGGTGATTGTGGGCTGTGGCTGAGGCTGTGACCGCGGCGATGGCGGTAGCGTGATGGGCCTTCTTTCACCGGATTTGCGCCTTTTTACCCGGTTCTATGCGGATCCTGCGTGGATGGAGCATTGAGATATCCGGGATCGTTCCCATGTTTATCAATTCTATCGTGACGTGGCTGCGGCGCCCAATGGGCGCGCTTGATTACAGCCCGCTTTGTTGCGGGAAACAGTTTTGGCGGCGGCATCATATCGTCTGCCAGAGGGGACGTATTTGGTCGGGGTGAGTGCGTTGTTTGATCGATTAAGGGCGAAACCAGCCTGCAGAAGGTGGCCGAAAGGCGGGCAAAGTGGCGGTGTGGATGGCCGCCAAAGCGTGCTGCTGGTTGGGGGTGTCGTCCTTTTGGCCCTGTTGATGACGGTGATGCAGGTTATGGCGGGGGGGCAGGCGGCATATGCCGCGACCTGCCCGGCAGTCACACCGCCAAAAATCGCTTTTGATTTTGAGCCAAAGTCACCACAATTGGACCGGCATCGTTCGGTGCGCTGGCTGAACAGCCAGCATGTGCATAATGCCAACTGGTTTGTCACAGGCTTGACCAGCTATGCCATGCAGGCGCGTTTTGAAATGCGGATCGAGCCGGTTGCCCTGGGCAATGGCCGTTATTGCTTGCAGCCCGCCCTGATCCATCCAACGGTCAGCGTGACGGAGCATCTGGTGTATATTGCCAGCGAGCTTACCAAGGGCAGTTGTGAATATGATGTGGTGTATGCCCATGAAGGGCAGCATGTTGCGATTAATCAGCATATGGAGCTTGATATTCGCAAGGCTCTGCCAGATTTTTTGCAGCAGGTAACAGACGATTTTGACCGGATGTCTCCCCTGTCCGGCCAGATGGCATCGTCCCGCATCCGCAGTCTTTTGTCGAAATACGGGCTGGCGTTTAAGGCGTTGCTGGCCAAGATCGATGCCAGACGCCAGCGCGACCATGCCAAAATTGATACGGCAGAGGAATATCGCCGGCTGTCTCATGCGTGCGGCCCAAATTCGGCATTTCAGACGACGCTGCCCGCCGCAATGCGCCGCTAAAGCTTTATCGCGCATCAGGCCCTGGCCGGAAAATTTATGCCGCCCAATCCTCCGCCCCGGCAAGATGGCGCATATTGGCGATATCGACCGAAAATTCACGGCGTGAATGCGTGGTGAGCAAACCCTGACGGCGAAAATCGGCAATCACGCGGCTGGCGGTTTCTGTGGTAATGCCCAGCATCGCACCAATATCTTCGCGCCCGGGCAGGTGGCAACCGCTGGGATTGCCATTGTCATCCTCGGCCAGAAACAGGCACAAACGTGCCATACGTTCACGCGCCGAGCCGGTGCACATGCGGGTTAACCATTGATCGGAATCCATAACGGTCTGGTGCCAGCGGGTCAGGATCTGCTTGTGCAGACGCGGGCTTTCACGGTCGAGCTTTTCCACCACCGAAACCGGAATACGGCACAAAATACTGTCTTGTAAAACCTCGGCATTTTGCGCGAATTTTCGTGCCACCAGGGCTTCGAGGCCAAGGGTGCCGCCGGGGCGCACCAGGCGCACCACCCGTTGGGACCCATCCACCAGGTAATGCGTGATTTTGATCAGCCCGGAACGCAGGGTAAACAGGCAGTCCGCCTCATCATCGGCATGATAAAGAACATCGCCCTTGGCGACCCGAACTTCATCAACCGGTTGGTGAACCAGTTTGAAATCTTCGTCTGTCAGGTCGGTAAAAAGTGCGAGTTGACGCACGCCGCAGCTTTTACAGCGCAGCATGTCGGGTTTGGGCGTGGGAAAAGTGGTCTGAGACACGAATACCCCCTTCGGGCCAAGTCAGCCCTGATCCGTTAGACTGACGAAATCACTTCAACCTGCTGTACTATTTAGCATTAGTTAAATCAAATTCAATCGCCCGTTTTTACGAAAAAAAACCGTTCGGAAAAGCACGGTAAAAGCCCGCTTCGGGCATTATCCCGCAGCACTATCCAGGGTTACAAGTCCTTTTTCGATGGCATAGCGGACAAGGCCTGCCGAACTGTCGATGTCGAGTTTGCGTTTGATGTTGCGGCGATGAGTTTCAACCGTACGTACGCTGATATCAAGTTCGCGCGCGACATGTTTGTTGCTGGCCCCGCGGGCCAGCAGGCGCAGCACGGTGCGTTCGCGCATGGTTAACGGCGTGCCGTCTTCGCTGATTTCATCACTGACATCGATTTTATCAAAAGAGGGGCTATAGGCCTCGCCACCATTGGCAATGGTTTCAAGCGCACGGACCATATCATTTGACGAAACATCCTTCAGGATGAAACCGCGCACGCCGGCCTGTTTTGCCGTACGTAAATATTCCGGGTTTTCGTGCATGCTCAACATGATCACTTTGATGTCGGGCAGGGTCTCGCGAAAACGTTCGGCGGCTTCAAGGCCATTCATGACCGGCATGGAAATATCCATCAGCACGATATCGGGGCGTTGCTTGCCAGCAATGTCGAGTGCCTGTTGTCCGTTGGCCGCTTCGCCGATAATCGAGATATGGTCATAACATTCCAGCCGTGAGCGGATGCCATCCATCACAAGGGCATGGTCATCGCACAGTAAAATGCGGATCGGACGTTCCGGAGAAAAAACGATTGTGTCTTGTGCCATTTTTGGTGTCGGTCCCTGTCGGTATGGTTTGGTGCGTGTGCCGTAAGGAAGTTACCGGGGAAGATTCAATTAGGCATAAAATTGCAGGCAGTGCAGCTGCAAAATGCCAAAAAGCTGCTTCTTATGCCCTTAATGCTGGCGGCAATGGAGGTGTGCCGGGTGTTACGGGGACATAAGCGGTAACTGTGGTGCCATCATCGCGTTCGGATGTCACGCTGAGGCCGCCTCCGTGAAATTCCATGCGTTCGCGCATATTGCGAAGGCCGATGCCGGCCCTGGGGTCGCGATTGCGGATAAAACTTTTGGTCTCAAAGCCAACGCCATTATCCGCAACCGTCATCACCACACTGCCATTATCGCGGCGAATGCGCACATTGATATGGGTGGCATCGGCATGGCGTTCGATATTGGTCAGGCTTTCCTGCAATACACGGTAGAGCGTTGTCTTTTTGGCCGGGCTTAGTGCATTTTCAACCGGGTCGCATTTTACCGCAATTTGCATGCCGGATCGGTCCTGTAACTCGGCGCACATGCTTTCGATTGCCGGTTTCAGGCCCAGATCATCGAGGACGGCGGGGCGCAAATCGCGCGAGATGCGCCGGACTTCCTGAATGGCATCCTTTAGCCGCTGGGCGGCTTTTTCAATCGGCGTTGCGGCATCGGGTTTGTTTTGTCGCATGCGGTCACTGGCAAGTTCGATGGAATATTTCACCGAGACCAGAATTTGGCTGATGCCGTCATGCAATTCGCGCGAGACCCGCAGGCGTTCTTCTTCCTGCACATCCACCACCCGATGGGCCAGTTGTTTTAGTTTGGCATCGGCCAGTTTGCGTTCGGACAGGGTCACAACCGTGCCGGAAATGCCAACCAGCAACACCGCGAGCACCGTAATGCCAATAATGGAAATTGTGGTTTCGCGGATATGGGCGGCAACCTCGGTTTCGATTTCGGTGACCTGTTGGGAAATATCGTCGATATAAATCCCGGTGCCGATCATCCAGCCCCATTTATCAAGCATCAGCGAATAGCCGATCTTTTCCGCCGGTTTTCCGGTCGAGGGTTTGTCCCATATGAATCTCAGGAAACCCCCACCATTTTCGGCATTTCTCAGCAATTCCTGAATAACCAGTGTGCCGTCAATGTCGCGCAGGTTCCAGTAGGTTTTTCCAACATGCCAGGGTTCAGGCGGGTCTACCAGGGCGGTGCCGTCACTGTCATAGATAAAGAAATACCCGTCCTTGCCATAGGAAAGGTCGCCAATAATGGTTTTAACCCGTTCCTTTGATACGGCATCAAGCGGACTTGCCACGGAATAAATGTGGTTAATCGAGGCCATTGCCAATTGCATATAGCTTTTGATTTCGTCTTTGCGCGCTTCAACAATGTTGCGTTCAAAGGTGCGGGTTTCGGCCTTGGCCAACCGTTCCGCCTGGGCAAAGACCAGCCCTGAAATTGCACTTGCTGCCAAAAGCAATGGCAGGATCGATAGCAATAAAAATTTCAGGCGCAAATTCAGCTTGGGCATGGTGGGACGGTTTTCAACTAAAGAATAATGGAATGGCTCCCTAAAAGCGGCGAGACAATAGCATAAAAGCAGGCCATGTCTGCCTGCGTGAATGAAAAAACGTAACGAAATGGTCGCTTTTTTGTCGTTTTTGAAACAAGCTTGTTTTCACATCGTGGAAAGCGTGTGGCGCCTGAATTGTAATATTGGTAATACCAATTAAAATTACTGTTTTGACAGAGGCGGGGCAATGGGCATATATCAAAAGCGTCGCCTGCCCACCAGGCGCCAGGAACTTCGGATATGGAATGCGCGTTTAACGTTAATTCATGTCTGCGTTCGCCACTCAGGATACGGTGTTGCCGGTTTTCCGCACCGCAACACATTACAGGACCGTATTGTGGCGTATCTCTTGGCTTTCGGCAGGGGCGTTCAGGGCCGCTTTTGCCATTCATATCTGGTAGGAGTCCGGTCGTAAATGTCACGTCCAGCACCCAAGAAAATCCGTAAATTACTGGTTGCCAATCGCGGTGAAATTGCGATTCGCGTTTTGCGCGCTGCCAACGAGCTTGGCATTCGCACAGTGGCGATTTTTTCCGATGAAGACCGTTTTGCCCTGCATCGGTTCAAGGCCGATGAATCCTATGGGGTGGGCAAGGGCAACAAGCCCATTCGGGCTTATCTTGATATCGAGGATATTTTGCGCGTTGCCCGCGATGCCGGGGTTGATGCCATTCATCCGGGTTATGGTTTTCTATCCGAAAACCCCGATTTTGCCGATGCCTGTGCCGATGCCGGCATTACCTTTATCGGCCCTGATTCCGAAGTGATGCGCACGCTGGGCAACAAGGTTGCGGCACGTAACCTGGCCGAAAAGGCCGGGGTGCCGGTGATGCCCGCATCGGCTGCCCTGCCCGAAGACATGGACGAAGTTGCCAAAATTGCCAAGCAGGTTGGTTATCCGATTATGCTCAAGGCAAGCTGGGGGGGCGGTGGCCGTGGCATGCGCGTCATTGAAAATGACAAGGACCTGTCAAAACAGGTGCTGGCCGCCCGGCGCGAAGCCGAAGCCGCCTTTGGCAATGGCGAAATTTATTTTGAAAAACTGATCCGCCGCGCCCGGCATGTTGAAGTCCAGATGCTGGGCGATACGCATGGCACGCTGGTGCATTTGTTTGAACGTGACTGTTCGGTGCAGCGCCGCAACCAGAAAGTGGTTGAACGCGCCCCGGCCCCCTACCTTGACGAAGACCAGCGTGCCGAGCTGTGTGAAGCGGCCATGCGGTTGGGCAAGGCGGCAAATTACGTTAATGCCGGGACGGTCGAATTCCTGATGGATGTGGATACATCCAAATTTTATTTCATCGAGGTTAATCCCCGCATTCAGGTCGAACATACCGTGACCGAATGTGTGACCGGCCTGGATCTGGTCAAGGCGCAAATCCTGATCGCGCAGGGCGGGCGCATTGGTTTTCCATCCGAAACCGGCATTCCGTGGCAGGAAAAGATCAAGCTGCGGGATCATGCCCTGCAATGCCGTATTACCACCGAAAACCCGGAAAACAACTTTGTCCCGGATTACGGGCGCATCAAGGTCTATCGCGGGGCCAATGGCTTTGGCATTCGTCTTGATGGCGGCACGGCCTATTCAGGTGCGGTGATTACGCCGTTTTATGATTCAATGCTGGAAAAAGTCACCGCCTGGGGCAGTTCCCCGCGCGAAGCCGTGGATCGAATGGACCGTGCGCTGCGCGAATTCCGCATTCGCGGGGTGACAACCAACCTGGCCTTTCTGGAAAACCTGATCAACCATCCGAAATTCCGGGCCGGGGAATATACCACCCGCTTTATTGATGAAACGCCGGAACTGTTTAAGTTCGCCCGTCGCCGTGACCGGGCAACCCGCCTGTTGCGTTTCATTGGCGAAGTCAGCGTCAATGGCAATCCCGAGGTTGAAGGCCGTGCTGAACCGGCCAATTTCAACCCGCCCGTGATGCCCAAATCGATTGACCTTAAGGAAATCCGCCCCGGCACCAAACAAAAGCTGGACCAGTTGGGGCCGGAAGGTTTCTCGCGCTGGATGAAGGATCAAGAGCGCGTCCTGATGACCGATACCACCATGCGCGATGCCCATCAGTCCCTGATTGCAACGCGCATGCGCACCTTCGATATGTTGCAGATCGCCCCTTATTATGCGCATGGCCTGTCGGACCTGTTTTCGATTGAATGCTGGGGCGGGGCGACCTTTGACGTTGCGATGCGGTTTTTGAAAGAAGACCCGTGGGACCGCCTGGTTAAACTGCGCGAAAAGGTGCCCAATATCCTGACGCAAATGTTGCTGCGGGCCTCGAACGCGGTGGGCTATACCAACTATCCCGATAATGCGGTTGATTATTTCGTTAAACAGGCCGCCGAACATGGCATGGATTTGTTCCGCGTGTTTGATTCCCTGAACTGGGTTGAAAACATGAAGGTGGCGATGGATTCCGTCCTGCGCACCGGCAAGCTGTGCGAAGGGGCGATTTGCTATACCGGCGATATCTATGACAAGGACCGGTCGAAATATAACCTCGATTATTACATCGAAATGGCCCGCGAGCTTGAGGCATCGGGTGCCCATATCCTGGGTCTTAAGGATATGGCCGGTTTGATGCGCCCGGCGGCGGCAACCACTTTGTTCAAGGCGTTAAAGGATACGGTTAATATTCCGATCCATTTCCACACCCATGATACCAGCGGGATTTCGGCCGCCACGGTGATGGCGGCGATTGATGCCGGGGTGGATGCGGTGGATGGTGCCCTTGATTCGATGTCGGGCCTGACCTCACAGCCCAATCTTGGCTCTATCGCCCAGGCCTATCGCGGGATGGACCGTGACCCCGGACTGAACCCCGAAGCATTGCGCGAAGTTTCCACCTATTGGGAGCAAGTGCGCCGTTATTATACCGGCTTTGAAAGTGATATTCGCAGCGGCACATCGGATGTGTATGTGCATGAAATGCCCGGCGGCCAATATACCAATCTGCGCCATCAGGCCCGCGCCCTGGGCCTGGAAGAACGCTGGCCCGAAGTGTCCAAGGCCTATGCCAAGGTCAACAAGATGTTTGGCGATATTGTCAAGGTCACACCAAGTTCCAAGGTGGTGGGCGATATGGCCCTGATGATGGTGACATCGGGCTTAAGCGAGGAAGACGTTCTGGACCCGAAAAAGGACATTGCCTTCCCCGATAGCGTGATTTCATTTTTCCGTGGTGAAATCGGCCAGCCGGTGGGTGGGTTCCCGCCTGCCTTGCAGCGCAAGGTGCTCAAAGGTGGCGAAGCCCTGACCGATCGTCCGGGCAAGCATATGAAACCGGTCGATTTTGCCGCCACCAAGGCCGAGATTGAAAAGAAAACCCATCGCAATACCAGCGATGCCGAGGTCGCATCCTATGTGATGTATCCCAAGGTGTTTTTGGACTATGCCGAACATCGCAGCCACAATGCCGATGTGTCGATTTTGCCAACCCCGGTTTTCTTCTATGGCATGAGCCAGGGCGAAGAAATTTCGGTCGATATCGAAAAGGGCAAAACCCTTGTTATTCGGTATCTGGCAACATCGGAATTTGGCGATGATGAAGGCCAGCGTACGGTGTTTTTTGAGCTGAACGGCCAGCCGCGCACTGTGAAGGTTGCCGATAACAAACTGGCGGTTTCGGGCAAGTCGCGGCCCAAGGCCGAAGATGGGAATGGTCTGCATGTGGCCGCCCCGATGCCGGGCCTGGTGGTTGAGGTATCGGTGACCGAGGGCCAGAAGGTGAAGGCGGGCGATGTGATTTGCGCGCTGGAAGCCATGAAAATGGAAACCGCCGTCCATGCAGAAAAAGACGGGACGGTGGCGAAAATCCATGCCCCGGCGGGCACGCAGGTTGATAGCAAGGATCTGCTGGTTGAATTAACGGAGTAACCGATGCTGAAAATGCCTGAGCCGGACTCGTCCGTTCTTGCCCGGCGCACGGATATCATCGCAGCGATGCGGGCCATTGTGCCCGCATCCGGTGCCGTGATTGCCGAGGAAGATGCGCTTAGGCCTTATGAATGCGATGGGCTTATGGCCTATCGCCAATTGCCGATGATTGTGGTGCTGCCGGAAAATACCGCGCAGCTCGCCGCCATCCTGAAATATTGCCATCACCATAAAATTCGCGTGGTGCCACGCGGGGCGGGCACCGGTCTTTCGGGCGGTGCCCTGCCAATGGCCGATGCCATTACAATTAGCATGATGAAATTCAACCGGGTGCTGGATATCGACTGGGATAATCGTGCCTGTGTCGTTCAGCCCGGCGTGACCAATTTGGGCATTACCCGTGCGGTCGAACATCGCGGCTTTTATTACGCCCCGGACCCATCCAGCCAGATCGCCTGTTCGATTGGTGGCAATATCGCCGAAAATTCCGGTGGGGTGCATTGCCTTAAATACGGGCTGACCACCAATAATGTGCTGGGCATTGAAATGGTCACGATTGAAGGTGACATTTTGCGCCTGGGCGGCAAGGGCCTTGATACACCGGGATATGACCTGATGGGGATTATTACCGGGTCCGAGGGGCTGTTGGGCATTGTGACCGAAATTACCGTGCGTATTTTGCGCAAACCCGAAACCGCACGTGCCATGTTGCTGGGCTTTCCCGACAATCAGTCAGGCGGGGATTGCGTGGCAAAAATCATTGCCAATGGCATTATCCCCGGCGGGCTGGAAATGATGGATGCTCCGGCCATTCGCGCGACCGAGGATTTTGTCCATGCCGGTTATCCACTGGATGTGGAATCGCTTTTGCTGGTCGAGCTTGATGGACCGGAAATCGAGGTGGACCATCTGATTGACCGGGTTAGCGATATTGCCCAAAACTGCGGTGCGGTCTATTCGCGCATTTCCGAAAGCGAGGAAGAACGCGCCCTGTTTTGGTCGGGCCGGAAAAACGCCTTTCCCGCCATTGGTCGTATTTCACCCGATTATATTTGTATGGATGGCACCATTCCCCGCGGGCGATTGTCCGATGTGCTGGCCGGAATGCAGGTATTTTCGCAACGGCATGGTCTTCGGGTGGCGAATGTGTTTCACGCGGGCGATGGCAATTTACACCCGTTAATTATGTTTGATGCCAATCAACCTGGCGAGCTTGAACGGGCCGAGGCCTTTGGCGCTGATATTTTAAAACTCTGCGTCGAGGTGGGGGGATGTCTTTCGGGCGAGCATGGCATTGGCATTGAAAAACGTGACCTGATGCCGGAAATGTTCACCGAGGACGATTTGAAACATCAGGAACGTTTGAAATTGGCCTTTGATGAAGACCAGCTTTTAAATCCGGGCAAGGTTTTTCCGGTATTGCATGGCTGTGGGGAGCTTAAAACCCTGCATGCCCGTGCTGTCGCGGCCAAATTTCCCGATATACCGCGATTTTAACCGGTAAAAAGCCGGGACTTGAATGAATAAGACGTAAAATGTGCTGGCCGTCCCCGCAAATTTGGCCCGCATATTTCAGGAGAGGACGCCACCATGACCGAAACACTCACCCCGACCAGTCCGGCGCAATTGCGCGAGGCGGTTTTATGGGCGCTGGCGGATAAAATTCCGCTGGAAATTATCGGCCAGGGCAGCAAGCGCGCCTATGGCCATGCGGTGCAGGCGGATCATGTTCTC
>JBNKVZ010000043.1:0-28923 GCA_050299455.1 Thalassospira sp. | reverse complement strand
AGGTGTGGCATCGCGATATTTCAGGATCGTTGGCATGGTTTGTCTGGTCCCTAACGGTTGGGGGAAGAATGATTGAAGCTTAACGGCTTCGACATCACAAGGGAACAGTCAGCATTCCCCCATCACACAACATCGCCATGCCCCGGATCACCTAACCCTGACGTGCCACGGGACGGGCAAACCGTTTTGCGCCAAAAACACAGGCAATCACCGCAAGCGTGACCAGAAGCATGGCGCGGTCCACCGTTTCTGACAAAATAGCCGCTGCCAGCATCATCCCGAAAAAGGGTTGCAGTAATTGTAGCTGCCCCACCGCACCAATACCGCCAAGCGCCAGGCCGCGATACCATAATAAAAAGCCGACAATGCTGCTAAACACCGCGACATAACCCAAAGACCACCAGGAGGCGGCATCAACAGATGAAAAATCAGCCGGCATGGTAAAAAACAGCAAAACCAGCATCACAGGCAATGCCGCCACCAGGGCCCAACAAATCACCTGCCAACCGCCCATGCGGCGCGAAAGCGTTGCCCCCTCGGCATAACCAAGGCCACAAACCACAATGGCACATAACATCAAAACGTCGCCGGCCAGCGCACCATTAAGGCCATTGCGCAGGGCATAACCGCAAATCAGCGCACTTCCCAGCCCGCTAAACAGCCAAAAGACCGGGCGCAACCGTTCGCCACCCCGCAAAACCGCGAATATGGCGGTTGAAAGCGGTAAAAGACCAATAAAAACCAGCGAATGCGCCGAGGTGATATATTGCAGCGCCAGGGCCGTTAACAGCGGAAACCCCACCACTGTGCCCAGCGACACAATCAGCAACGAAGATACCTCGCGCCGGCCCGGCCAAACCTGACGGGTTAGCAGCAAAATCGCCAATGCAACACCCCCGGCCAAAACCGCCCGCGCCACGGTGAGAAATATCGGATCAAACCCCGCCATTGCCAACCGGGTTGCCGGCAGCGACCCGCTAAAAACCAGCATCCCCAAAAACCCGAAAATCCAGCCCTGTGTTGTGCGATTCATAACAAACTCCTTTAGCGTCAGCACAGAAGCAGCAATCGCTTGCCGGGCGGAAATGCACCAGACATAATACCAATACAATTTTGGTAAACTGTATTGGTATTATTGGAAGTACAGATGGCGCATTCCCCTGCCTCGCAGCCTGAATCCCCCAATGCCGACACACTCGTAAAACAGGTGATGGACCATATTCGCCAGCGTATCGCCAATCGCAGCCTGGTTGCCGGGGCGCGTATTCCCTCCATTCGCCAAACGGCGCAAACAAGGGCGGTATCCAAATCCACCGTGGTGGATGCCTATGACCGGCTGGTGGCGGAAGGGACCCTTGTGTCACGCCGGGGATCGGGGTTTTTTGTTGCCGGGCAAACCGCCCCGTTATCGATTGCGCAACTTGCCCCGAAACTGGATCGGGCGATTGACCCGTTCTGGGTGTCGCGACAATCGCTGAACAGTGATGATACCGTATTAAAACCCGGCTGCGGCTGGTTACCGCCCGACTGGATGCCAAATGATGCCATTCGCCGCGCATTGCGCCTCATGGCACGCGGGCCGGATAACGCGATTACGGATTATGCCACCCCGCTTGGCTTGCTTCCTTTACGCGACCATCTGGCACGGCGCATGGCAGAACATGGCGTTACCCCCGCACTTGACCAGATCATGTTAACGGAATCCGGCACCCAGGCGATTGATCTGTTATGCCGTTTACTGATTGAACCGGGCGATACGGTTTTTGTCGATGACCCGTGTTATTTTAACTTTCACGCCCTGTTTCATGCCCATCGCGCCCATATCGTGGCCATTCCGTTTGTGGCCGACGGGCCGGATATGGCGGCCTTTGCCGATGCAGCCAAACATCACCGCCCGCGCCTTTATGTCACCAATTCCGGCCTGCATAATCCGACCGGGGCCAGCCTGTCGCCGGTCAAGGCGCATCAATTGCTTAAAATATGCGAAAAGCACAACATCACCATCATCGAGGATGACATTTTCGCCGATTTTGAAACCAGCCCGGCCCCGCGCCTGGCCGCCTTTGACGGGTTGGAAAATGTTGTGCATATCGGCAGTTTTTCCAAAACCCTGTCGGCGGCGGTGCGCTGCGGATATATCGCAACCAAGCCCGACTGGATCGACAAATTGCTGGATTTGAAAATTGCCACCAGCTTTGGCGGCGGTAATTTGTCCTCGGCCATCGTCCTGTCGGTTTTACGTGATGGCTCCTATCACAAGCATATGGCACAGGTTCGCCAAAAGCTGGCCCGCGTCATGACCGATTGTGCCACCCAGCTCGGCGCGCTTGGCATTTCACCTGTAACATCGCCAGGGGCCGGCATGTTTTTATGGGCCCGCCTACCCCATGAAATGGATGCCGCTGCCCTCGCCCATGAGGCCTTGAAACAGAATATCATTCTCGCCCCAGGTAATATTTTCAGCCTGGCAAAATCGGCCAGCAGCCTGATGCGCTTTAACGTTACGCAATCGCTTCACCCGCGCATTCTGGCTTTGTTAAATCGCGAAATCACCCGGGCACAAAGGATCTAAGGTGCTTTGTGCTTAAGCAGCCGCAAAATACAAAAAACGCGCCGGACCCAACAGCCCGGCGCGTTTATCTTATAATACCACCAAAACCCGATTACGGGAAAAGCGGTTCCAGTTCCAGGCCCATGGTTTCGGGCAGGCCCATCATAACATTCATGTTCTGCACCGCCTGGCCGGAAGCACCTTTTACAAGATTATCCTCGACCCCGACGATAATGGCACGGCCCGGCACCCGGTCCTTGGTCACACCCAGCAACACAAAGTTTGAACCGCGCACATGGCGGGTTTGCGGCATGGTGCCAAAGGGCAGAACACGCACAAAATGTTCATCAGCATAGCGTTTTGCCAATGCTTCGTGGATCTGTTCCGCCGTCACACCATCGGCCAGTTTCACATAGATGCTTTCCAGGATACCCCGGCTCATCGGCATCAGATGCGGTGAGAAATTGACAATCACGTCATCCCCGGCAGCCCAGGAAAGGCCCTGTTCAATTTCCGGTGCATGGCGATGCCCGCCGGTACCATAAGGATGAATGCCTTCGCTGACTTCAGCATACAACATGCCTTCCTTGGGCGAACGTCCCGCCCCGGTCACACCGGATTTGGCATCAATGATAATGTCCTGCGACAGGATCATTTTTTGTTCCAGAAGCGGGATCAGGCTGAGTTGTGCCGGGGTGGGATAACATCCCGGATTGGCAACAACCCGTGCCTTGGCGATTTTCTCGCGATAAAGCTCGGTCAGGCCATAAGCCACTTCTTTTTGCAAATCCTGAGCGGCATGTTCCGCGCCATACCATTCCTTGTAGGTCGCCGGGTTAAACAGCCGGAAATCGGCCGAAAGATCGACAACTTTGACATGCTCGGGCAGACCGGCAATGACTTCCTGCGTCGTGCCATGCGGCAGAGCACAGAAAATCATGTCAACGCTGCTCCAATCGGCATCATCAATCCGGATCATGGTGGGCAAGTTCAAATGGGCCAGGTGAGGAAACACCTCGCCAAAGGGACGCCCGGCGCGTCGGTCGGCCGTCAACAGGACGATTTCGGCAGCGGCATGGTGCGCAAGAATGCGAACCAGTTCCGCCCCGGTATATCCGCTGGCACCGAGAATTCCGACTTTAACCTTGACGTCGCTCATTTCAAATCTTGCTCCTTAATTGCAAAGTGACGTGTAAATACAGGCGGATGTTGGCAAACATGCTCCTGTGATGCAAGACATTCCGACGGCAAAAATACACGGTATCCATGCAATTTACGCATATACGCACTATTACCGATAAAATAGCGGTGTTTTGGCAAAGGATTTAGCAAGGTGTTCAAGGGTTGCGCGGCCGCAAAGCCACCGCCGGGCAGGCCCTTTTTTCCGCCGGGCGCACCGTGGGGAATTTTTTGATCGCTTCATACCCTGTTACCGGCATCACCGGATAAGCCGGCACATAACGATTATCGGACAAACCGAACGAACTGGCGCGCAAACCGGACCGTTTTTGCCAAATACGCCGATGCGCATCGGACAGGTTCACTGCTGGATCATCGATCAGGAAAATGGCATCACGCGCCAACCGGTCATTATATTTATGGGCAGAGGGCAACCAGGCGGCCAATTGTTTGCGCATTTGCCCCGGCGAAGGCACCTGTTTGGTGCGGGTGACAAAATAGTGCATTTTTTCAATCAGCGGCGTTAAATCCCCCGGTGGCGCCCCGCCATGTGTGGCACGATCAATAAAAAATGCCACGTCAATTTCCGTTGGATCGCGTTTAATAACCGGCTTTAGCGCCTTGTATATCTTGAAAAACCGCTGCACCTTGCCGCCATCGGCATTGGCGGCTTCATACACCATCCGGTAAGCTTCCTGCACTTCATGCAGCGCGCCATACCGGGCAAAACGGGCGCGCAAATCCTGTCGCCGGGCCGGGTTGGCCCAGGCCGCACACAAAATGGTTTCCACACTGGCCGCATCGCCCAACACCAGGCGGCGCAGGGTATCGGCCTCTGGCCCGAAAACACTTTGCAACAGGCCGGGATGGGCCTTTTCCGCCAGCACAATAATCTGTTGTATTTCGGCCCCGTGGCCCGCCGTGGCCCCGCGCGGCCCCCATGTCAGATAGGATGCCTTGTCGTTGGAATAACAATAAGGGTCGCCTTCGATGTATTTTTTACCGCTAGACGGATTGCGTGACTGGCAAAAATTAAATTGCACCCGGTCAAAATCCGTCCCTTCCAGGGCGAAGGTCAGTTGGTTTGCCCGTTCAATGGCATCGGGAAACGGCATAATATCGGGCATCAAGGACCGCCACAGCCCAATGGTAATGGCCCCGTCGCGTTCCGGTGGCATTCCCCCTGCCCCGGTGGTCAGATCCGGACGGCAGGCAATATAATCCTTGATGGCCTGCACGGTATTGGCGCCAATTGCCCCATCGGGCGTACCATAGCTTGCCGGGGTCTTTTTGCGGCATTGGGCGGCGGCCTGAAACAGGCGTTGCTGAAACGCCGAAACAATGCTGAACTTCCCCACCGCCAAAGGCCGCCCATCATATTCATATAAAATTTGATGCGGGTTTGCCGCATATGCGCGTGCCCCCGCCGCAACAAAGAACGGCAGGAACAGCCCCAACACCACAAATATGCGCGCAACCGTAATTGTCGGCCTCCTGACAGGATAGAAATCAACGATCCCGACCATGACCATGACCAGGACCACGATCAGGATCAATCCTGTCACAGAGATAGCAGGCCTGCAATTTTCGGCAATGCCCAACAGGCTCTATCGTTAATCATCCGCCTTGATTGTTGCCTGCGGCAGGGTCAGTACGGCCTGAAACCCCGTATCCTGCCCCGGAATGGGGGAGGTATAGGAAAAGGCACCGCCGGCCTGTTCGATCAGGGCCACCACGATCGATAATCCCAGGCCGGAGCTTTCCGGGCTGTTGCCATGACGGGCGAAACGACGCGTTAGCTTTGCCAAAATATCTGGCGGTACCGGATTGCAGGTATTTTCCACAATCAGGCGATTGGCGCCTTCGACCCGCACCTGTACGGGCACGCCAGGATCGCCATGAACCAGCGCATTTTCCAACAAATTGCCCACACAAATGCCAAAAGCATCCGGGTCTATCGGTGCTTGTAAGGGCGGGCCTTGCCGCGTAAGCGCAATCGTATTTTTAAAGCGCCCACTGCGATGGATATCCTCGATCAACATATCAATGATCGGATCAAGTTCCTGAACCTCGTCGGTTTTGCCAAGGCCAGATTCCGCGCGCGACCATTGCAGCAATTTTTCCGACAGGCGGCGCAACCGGCCCAATGATTTTTCAATCAGCAAAGCACGGTCACGATGCGGGCTTTGCGTGGGAAGTTCGGTCAATAATTGTTGGGTCTGGGCCAGCATACTGGCAATGGGAGTGCGCAATTCGTGGGCGCTGTTCGACGCAAAGGCGCGTTCGGCACTAATGGCGGCGCGCAACCGGTCCAATAACAGGTTCACATCCTGGCCCATCGCGGCCAGTTCGCTTGGCAAATCGCCAATGGCGATAGCCTCCATATTGCCCGCCCCGCGCCGGTCCAGGTCCTGGCGAAAACGATAGATCGGGCGCATACCGCCCCGCACACTAAACCAGATCGCCACCAGCAAAACCGGCACCAGCACAAATAAGGGCAGCAAAATTGCCATCGCACTTTCAAAGGTGGCCTCGCGCCGGTGCGCCAAAGGTTCAGCCACCTGCATATATAAACTGCCGCCCACTGTGGGTTCGGAATAATAACGGAAGGTATCATCCTGCCAGAACCCCGCAATCAAAGGGGCGGCAAAGGGGGTTTCCAGTGCATTATCAGAACGCAACAATACCCGGCCCGAGGCATCGCGGATTTGATAGATAATATATTCTTCCGGGTCCGCGTCGCCATTGTCATCAGGGCTGGCGGGGCGCGCGGTTCGGGCCGGGATATGGGTGATTTTTGAATTGGCGGGGCGGTCCATCAAAAATTCGACCGCCAGCGGCAAATTGCCCTGCACGGTTTCGCGCAGGCCACTGTCAAAGGATTCGGTTAATTCATCGTGGATCACATAGGCCGCCAACGCCGCGGCAATGGCCCAGCACAAACTGACCCAAACCACGACCCGGATCATGATACCGGCTGTCAGGCTTTTGAAAAAACCGCCAAACATGCGTGCTTACCCCTCCAGCCGATAGCCGACACCGCGCAGGGTGCGGATCAAATCGCTGCCGATTTTTTTGCGCAGGCGACTAACATACACTTCTACCGTGTTACTTTCGATCTCGGCCCCAAATTCGTACAGGGAATCTTCAAGCTGGCGTTTGGAAAGGGTCGCGCCAGGTTTATGGGCAAACTGGTCTAGCAACGCCCATTCCCGCCCGGTCAGTTCCACCTTTTTACCGGCGACAAAAACCAGCCTGCGGGCCAGATCAATTTCAACATCACCAATTTGCAGCAACGGGTTGGGGTTGCCGGTATAACGCCGGGCCACAGCCGCCAACCGGGCAATCATTTCACCCAGATCAAACGGTTTGACCAGATAATCATCCGCCCCGGCATTCAGCCCGGCAATACGGTCCGAGATTTTGTCCTGTGCAGTCAGAATAATGCAGGGTGTGGCATCGCCGCGCTGACGCAACGCCCGCAACATGGCAACGCCATTGCCATCGGGCAGGTTAATATCAAGCAAAATCACATCATAACCGGTTGATTTCATCGCAAGCTCGGCATCGGCCAGGTTTTCAACCCAGTCCGCGGCATAGCCCTCGGAAACCAGATGATCACGCAGGGCGCTGCCCAGTGTTTGCTCGTCTTCTATCAGCAGCAGTCTCATGCCCCACCTCGGTCATTTAAGGAAAGGCACCCTAGCCTTTGAAACTGACAATTTACTGAACGCATTTTAACAAGCAATTGTCAGCCATGTTCAGCCTGCTGTCAGCAAGAGAGGGCACCTTCCCAAACAGAGAGTTTTTCACATTCTGGATAACGATACACGATGAAAAACATAGTTTTGGGAACAGCTATCCTGTTCGCAGCTGGCATTCCCCCCGCAGTTTCTGCGCAGGCGGATGAAAATGTCTGCAAGGCACCGATGGACCAGTGGCAGCCGCGTGAAGCCCTGCAAACCAAGCTCGAAGGTCAGGGCTGGCAGGTTGTGCGCATCAAAACCGACGAGGGCTGCTACGAAGTATATGCCACCGACGCACAGGGCAAAAAGATCGAGGCCTATTTTGACCCGCACAGCCTTGAACCTGTCAAAGTGCAGGAGGGGTAAATGAAACAGGAAATCCGTGTTTGGGACCCGTTGGTCCGTATTTTTCACTGGAGCATTGCCACCTGTTTTGCCGTTTCCTGGATTTCATCGGGAAACTGGGATTCTGTGCATGAAAAAACCGGTTATGTGGCCTTATCCCTTGTGGTCATTCGCCTGCTTTGGGG
The DNA here is from genome assembly GCA_050299455.1 of Thalassospira sp. GTDB lineage: Bacteria > Pseudomonadota > Alphaproteobacteria > Rhodospirillales > Thalassospiraceae > Thalassospira. The sequence continues at coordinate 20,917 of JBNKVZ010000043.1, read as the reverse complement.
GCTGATTGGCCCGCGCTATGCCCGTTTTACGCAATTTGTTCGCCCCCCGCGCGAGGTTTTGGCCTATTTGCGCGCCATCCTGTCTGGCCGGGAAAAACGCTATGTCGGCCATAACCCGGCCGGCGGGGCCATGATTTTACTGTTGCTGGGCCTCATGCTGGTAACTGGGGCGGCGGGCTGGCTGTATTCCACCCCGTCTTTTCATAGCTGGCACTGGATCAAGGACGTGCATGAATTTCTGGCGGACTGCCTGATGACTTGTGTGGTCCTGCATATAGGCGGCGTGGTGCTGGCAAGCCGACGCCATCACGAAAACTTGGCCCGTTCCATGGTCACAGGACGCAAACGCCCGCCAGAACCCGACGATATCGACTAATCGCCGGATGGCAATATGGCGGGCCTTTATCCGCCCGCCACGCCCCACCGCCGGACCAAATCCAGCATCAATACAATTTCCCCTGCCCGCTTACGGGCGACTGCCCACGGATTACACCCATGAATTTTTCAAACTGGCGCAAGAATTTCAAATTTCCCGCCATTGATTACCGCATCGCGCTGCTCGTGGTCGTGCTGTATTTCACGGTTACGTTTAACTGGGTTTTGTTGCGCCATTTCTATGCGATCCTGTCAAAAATGCAGGATTATAATCCGCTTTTCGCCGCAACCGCGCCGCTGGTGGTGATATTGGCGCTCACCCTGGTTTTTGTGCCGTTCAGCTTCAAATATCTTTTCAAACCGGCGATGGTTTTCTTTATCGTCACGGCTGCTGTTGTTAATTATGCCATGCAGCATTACGGCATTGTCTTTGACAAGGCGATGTTTACCAATTTCGCCGACACCTACCCTGCCGAGGCGCTTTCCTATGTCAGTGGCAATTCGGTGTTCTGGATTGTGGCGACCGGTATTTTACCTGCCGCAATCCTGATTGCGATGCCCATCAAATACCCCAAATCCGTTTTTGTTGGTCTTGGGCAACGCCTGGTTATCCTCACCCTGGTTCTTGCCTGTACCGGGCTTTTAGGGGCGGGATATTACAAAAATTACGCCTCCATCGGCCGCAATAACAAGATCCTTGGCAAGGAAGCCATGCCCTTTAACTATGTTACTGCCGGCATCCAATACGGCAAAATGCAATATAGGGCACATTTCATTCCGTTTCAGACCATTGGCGAAGATGCCAAACATCACCCGGCGAATGGCAAACCAAACCTGGTATTTGTGGTGGTTGGCGAAACGGCGCGCGCGGAAAATGTCGAACTGGATGGTTATAAGCGCGATACATCACCCTTCACACGCAAGATCCCCGGCCTTATCAGCTTTCAGAAGGTCAGTTCGTGCGGCACGGCAACGGCCATTTCCGTGCCTTGCATGTTTTCAGACATGACGCGGGCAAATTTTGACGGCACCTATGCCTCCAAACGCGAAAATCTGCTCGATATTGTCGCAAAAACCGGGGTTTCGGTGTTTTGGAAGGAAAATGACGGCGGCTGTAAGGGCGTGTGTGACCGCATCCCGAATATCGAGCTATCAACCGATATGTATCCTGACCTGTGCAGTGGCCATACCTGCCTGGATGCGGCCATGCTTCAGGATATTGACCCGGAACTGGCAAAAATGAAACCGGGTGACAAGCTGATGGTGTTTCACATTATCGGCAGCCACGGCCCGACTTATTACCAGCGCTATCCAAAAGACTTTCGCGTCTTCACCCCGGATTGCCCGCGCAGTGACATTGAAAATTGCAGCCATCAGGAACTGGTCAACAGTTACGACAATTCCGTGCGTTACACCGATTATATTGTCTCGCAACTGATTGCAAAACTGCAAACCCTGTCCAACGATTACAATCCGTCATTGCTGTATGTTTCTGATCATGGGGAATCTTTGGGGGAAAATGGCCTTTATTTGCATGGCGCGCCTTATATGTTTGCCCCGTCACAGCAAACACATGTGCCAATGTTTATGTGGATGGCAAAACAGACCGAAGAAAGCAAAAATATCGATCCGGCCTGTGTTCGCCAAACCGCCCAAAACGATAGCTATTCACAGGATAACCTGTTTTCGACCGTGCTTGGATTGCTAAATATTTCCACCCATCTTTATCAAAGCAATCAGGACATCCTGGCAAAATGTGAAACACCCGGCAGCCATACGGCTTCCAATGCCCCTGCGCAAAAGGTTATGCAGTAAAGATAAAGGCCGCTATAAAACCGCATCCTTTTAAAACAAGGCCGGGTCGCTGCGTCATCGCACGAACCCGGCCTTTTGCGTTTTGGCAAAATTAAAACAATGTCTTCTTAAAACAGCCCGATTTCACCTTTATGGCTAAAGCCATCATCACAGGTGACATAAAACCGGGACGTATCAATGACACAAAAGCCAGTTCGCCCCAAATTTAACGACATGAGCACGGATGCCCAAAAACAATATGTCAGCGACATGATCATGGTTGTTTTGGGCATTTCGGCATTTTTACTGTTTGCGGTATTAATCGCCTATGCTGCCCTGCATGTGGTCTCGCAGGGTTTTGTTGTTTATTGCTTCATTTTTGTGGTCGGGGCCAACATCATCCTGAAATGCTTGCAGCCCGTTATTTTAAAGCTGATGCGAAATTAATCAGGGGCACCCGGATAATCATGCCGATAAACTGACACATCATCCCGGGCACCCCCGATAACATTAGATCAAATCAAACGCTGGCAAGCGTATCGGCGAGAAGCACCGGCTGGCGCAGTTGCGAAAGCCGATATTTCCCTGTTTCGGTAAAGCCCAGGGCCTCGTAAGCGCGGCACGCTGCAGGGTTGTTGGTAAACAGAACCGCCTGTTTAACCCCGCGCGCCCGCGCCGCCATCAGGCTACGCCCCACCAAAAACCGGGCATAGCCCTTATTACGATGGGCAGGTGGCGTCCAGACCGGACCGAGTTGAACCGCATCGGGCAAACGGGCGTTAAACCCGGTCAAAGATACCGGTTCCCCGTCGACAAACAAAACCCACCAGCAACGTTCCTCCAGCGCATGCACCACCCGCGAGGCAATACGCCCATCCAGCGCCAGATTTTCCTCGGCATTCAGGGCCTCGATTTCATAATGCCGCATCCAGCGCAGCAAGGTTGACCGGTCCATACGGGCGGCATCTTCAACCTGGTAACTGTCGCCCAACGGATGAATGGCAGGATTTAAAGCATCGAGAGACAGTGTATAGAGGTGTTCATCATGATTGACGGCAAAGGCATCCGCTGCCAGCCCCAGGGCTTGCTGCAATATTTGCACCGCATTTGACGGCCCCAAAATCCCGGCAATCTTTCCGCTAAGCTGATTGCGGCAATGGGCAAAAAGGTCACTCAGAACGGGATCAGAAGAGGCATTGTCGCCTGCATCGGCGACATTCCCCGCATTGCCCCTATCCTCGGCCCCCTGCACCAGAATGTTTCCGGCCTTCATATGGGCGATGACGGCGCAAACATCGCCATTATTTGAAACGGCACCATAATAATCGGCGGACAAACGATGATTGTTGCGTCGGCCCATACCGGCAGCACGCAAATTACTGCGCAGAAACATCGTGCTGCTGGTATGGGTCGACAAAAAAGCCTCCAGGGCGGGTAGCTCCTGTTGTTGTAATAGTCTGTATTGCATCGTCTTCTCCGTATGTTTGCGTAAATGATGAGGTCCAAATAGAAAAAGCCCGCTGGCCAAACCAGCGGGCTTTTGAAATCGCGATTGCGTATAGCTGCCGGTTAGCGCTTGGAGAACTGGAAGCTACGGCGGGCTTTGGCTTTACCGTATTTCTTACGTTCAACTGCACGCGAGTCACGGGTGAGGAACCCACCAGCTTTGAGGACTTTGCGCAGTTCCGGCTCGAAATTGATCAGAGCACGCGAAATGCCGTGACGAACGGCACCGGCCTGACCGGAAAGACCACCACCAACAACGGTGCAGAACACGTCGTACTGGTCGTTACGTGCAGCAGCGCCGAACGGCTGGTTGATCAGCATCCGCAGAACCGGGCGACCGAAATAGTTTTCGAATTCGCGACCGTTAACGGTGATCTTGCCCGAACCGCGTTTGATCCAAACACGGGCAATGGCGTTTTTACGACGGCCGGTAGCATAGGCACGGCCAAGTTCGTCGATCTTCGGTTCCGGCAGGGTGCTTTCAGAAGCAGCGGCCTGTCCAGCCGGCGCCAGATCCTTGAGATCTTCAAGAGTTTTGGTGTCGGCCATTATTTCGCGCTCCGCTTATTCTTTTCGTTCAGTGCCGTTACATCCAGCACTTCCGGCTGCTGCGCTTCATGCGGATGTTCGGTACCGGCATAAACGTGCAACTTGGTCATAACCTGGCTGCGCAGCGGGCCACGGCTCATCATGCGTTCAACAGCTTTGATGGTCACGCGTTCCGGATGTTCGCCACCCAGGAGCTTGTCCATGGTGCGTTCTTTAATACCGCCCGGATAACCGGTGTGCCAATAAAACTTCTTGTCGGTCAGTTTACGGCCGGTCAGTTTTACTTTTTCGGCATTGACGATAACAATATGATCGCCACAATCCATGTGCGGAGTAAACATCGCTTTGTGTTTGCCCCGAAGACGATTGGCAACGATTGCAGCCAAACGACCGAGAACGACTTCTTCAGCGTCGATCACGAACCATTTGCGCTCAATGTCGCTCGGTGTCGCAGTGAAGGTTTTCATAAATTCTTTACCTGAAACTGGTTTTCACGGAGGGAATCGCCCCTCGCTGAAAGTGGGCGCAGTATGCCAATTTTTACCGGGAAAGCAACAGGAATAATTCGTTATAAAACAAAGACTTATATCTTTTGGTATTATTTTACCACACAAATATGCACTTTTTTATCCGGCTTTGCCGGCCGGGGGCATCGCATAGGTCCCAATCACATGGGCACACAGGGCATTATCAACATCGGATCGAATGTCACATTGTGCAATCAACAGCCGCTTTCCCGCCTTTAAGATGCTGGCTTCCGCAATCAGGTCCCCCGGCTTTGCCCCCGATAAAAAATGCACCGTGGCCTCGGTTGTGACCGCATGGTCGGCCACCGGCACCGTCATCCAGGCAACAGCATAAAGGGCAATATCGGCCAAGGCGAAAATAGCCGGCCCGCACACCACATTGCCAGGGCGAATGTAACGCGGGTTAAACGGCAATCTGAGGCGGGCTACACCGCCAGCCAGACTTTCGGTCACGACGCCCATATCACCGACAAAGGGCACCTTTTCAGCCATAATCGCATCAAAGTCCCGCTCGCTGATCCCGCCTGCATCTCCAACAACCATGCTTTCGTTGCTCCCTGTTATATCCTTAGATCACATTCTTTCATTATTTACGTTTACGTTAACGTAAGAATGCGGCAAGGTCATGCAGGAATTTCGGGCTGGGATGCAATTAGGCCCTCCGGCGTCCAGGACCAAAAATAAAAACGGCGATACCCTGTAAAGTACCGCCATTCGGAATGATGCCCCCTGCAGATAAACAGGACATATCAAAACAATGAATAAAGCTCGATCGAGGTCAGCACCACAACATAGCCCACCGCAACGGCCGCAATCATATAAGCACCGATCCGGGGGGCCCAAAATTCAACGCCTTTGCGTTTGGGTGGCTCGGGCTTTTTCGCAGCCCGGGTGGCAAGGCTGTCAAGCGCGGCATAGCTTTCAGGCGTTGCCCGCCGCCGACCATTTTGCAAATGGGCAACAGGTTCACTTGGCTCTCGTTTCGGGGGACGCGGCGTACCCGGTTGTCGATCGGGTAAGCGCAATCCATGCTGTTCAATGGGCATGTTCGTCAAATCCGGGTTAGCATCAAATGCGGACAAGGCAACTTTTGGTTCCTGGGTAAATCGCGACAATAAATCATCGGGTTTCACATGCTTCGTCTGCATCTGTTTGGGCATATCGGGTTTCTCACCCGCATCTACAAGACTGTCATCACCAGGAACGGTATTAATCGGTATGTCGACGGTCAGAGCTTGCTGCGCTGTATCGCCCTCTTTCCATTCAAAAAACTCGTTTGGCGCATCATCATCTGCCGTTTTTTCGCGGCTCTGATCGGGTTGCGGCGCATCCGTCTCCCAGACATATTGGTTCGGGTTCGGCGCGGCCTTGGCTCCCTTTTCAGGACCGATACGCGTTACATTAATTCCTTTGGCCGCCAAACGTTCGATGGCAGCGGCCTTTTTGGTCTCAAGCTCGCTCTCAATCACTTCAGAGCGGTCATAGCGGTTCATGGAAGACCGTCTGGCAGGGGAAACTACCCGGCGCGCTTCTTGTATCTGGCGATTGGAAACATATGCTGACGGCTCCGCGTCACGCGATCCCCGTTCAGGTTGATTGTACTGTTCCATGTCATTCACCTGCGTCCAGCAGCGATTAGCACATCCAGCCAAACCATCGTTCAGGTGATGCGATCCGAAGATCTGACTGAAGTGATAACAGCAACCATGATTTTCATGTTATGACATTCGTATAAGAACTTGCAGTAAAATTTGCACTCGGGAGGAAAAAATGATCCAAAAAGACGAAAATACCGGAAAACTCATCGTCCGTGAGGATAGCGGACCGTTGTCACTACTCACTTTGAACCAACCACAACAAAGAAATTGCCTATCCTCAAAGATAATGTCGGCACTTATTTCCGAATTAGATAATATTGCCGAGTCGCCGAATATTCGCACCGTAATCCTGGCCGCCAATGGACCGGTCTTTTGCGCCGGCCATGACTTAAAGGAACTGAAAAGCATTTCAGGTTGCGAGGCCCATGCTGCTTTGTTTGCCCAATGCAGCGAATTAATGATGCGAATAGTTACATTGCCCCAGCCCGTTATTGCCCGTGTACATGGCATGGCAACAGCCGCCGGATGCCAGCTGGTTGCCAGCTGTGACCTTGCCGTCGCCAGTGAAACGGCAAAATTTGCCACACCCGGGGTGAATATCGGCCTGTTTTGCTCCACACCGATGGTGGCCTTGTCACGCAACATTGCCCGCAAGCACGCCATGCGCATGTTGCTCACCGGCGACCCCATTTCCGCCGAGCAAGCCTGGCATATGGGGCTGGTTTCCGATGTTGTTGCAGAAGACATGCTTGAAAGCGCAACACACGAGTTGGCCTTGCGCATTGCCGAAAAATCAGGCTCGACGGTTAAAATCGGTAAAGAAGCCTTTTATCGCCAGATCGAAATGCCGCTGGCCGCAGCCTACGATTATACTTCGTCGGTTATGACCACCAATATGCAAACCCGTGACGCAGGCGAAGGAATTGGCGCCTTCATTGAAAAACGTCATCCAAGCTGGCGGCATGAATAACCTGTATTTCAGGTTGCAAGGCCAATAAACGGCCGCTTTATACCAACCTGCACTGATCGCAACTGATCAGTGCAGGTCTCAATCGGCAGGCGGGATTCGCGGGAGCCCTTGCCATTCGAGGCATTCGCCGCGCGGCCCCTTCGCGCCCTGCCCGCTCTCTATGCGTTTTATACATGAAAACAGGTATTACCCTGCCATTGCCCTGTCATGCTGGTCATACCTGTTATAGGTCCGACCACGGCGGGGCATTTTCATATTTCGCAGCGACAGGCACATTTATAGTGCGGCAAACATGCCAAATACCGTAACGTGAAGGGGACTTGCGGCGCGATAAGGGAGGTGGATCATGACATTTGAATTATGGATCACATATGCACTGGCATGCAGCATTGTGCTGGCCATTCCGGGGCCGACCATCATGCTCGTGGTCAGCTATGCCCTGGGCAAGGGGCGGCAAACGGCCTGGGCGACGGTGCCGGGTGTCGCCTTGGGCGATTTTACCGCCATGACCGTGTCCCTGCTGGGTGCGGGTGCCATATTATCGGCCTCGGCAACGGCGTTTAGCATCCTCAAACTGGTTGGTGCCGGATATCTGATATATCTGGGCATCAAAATGTGGCGCGAAAAACCCCATAACCTTGAGGAATCCAAGGAAACACGGCGTAACCGGCCCTCTCGCATGTTCCTGCATGCCTATATTGTTACGGCCCTCAACCCCAAGGGCATTGTTTTCTTTATTGCCTTTGTGCCGCAATTCATGGTGCCGCATCAGGCCGTTGCCCCGCAATTCACCATTCTGATCGCAACCTTTGTTGGGCTGGCAATGGTTAACGCGCTGCTATGGGCGCTGGCCGCAGGAACCATGCGGGCAAAATTCCGCAGCCCGCGCGCCATGCAAATCATGGGACGGGCTGGTGGATCGGTTTTGATTGCAGCAGGATTGATGACGGCCCTTGTGCGCCGCGCAACGGCGGCCAGCTAGCCCCAAACTAGCCCCCGACAAACACCATCAATGATCTACCGACCCGCAACGCGGGCAGGACGACGCGCCCCTGCCCGGTTGCCCCGCCGCGAGGATCGCCCTACCAGGTCGGGATCATCCTTATTACCCCACCTGTCCCAAAGCTGCTTGATCATCGGGAACAGCGCGATTACGAGGCCAACACCCAAAACAATCCAGGCCGGTCGCGGCGGAAACATCCAATAAAAATTGGCCTGTAAAACCCGCGAGGCCGGAACACCGGTTGCCAGGGCAAACCAGGCATATTCAATGACCGCTGTGCCAATGGCGGCAGCAATTGCCAGGCCCAGCAATGTCACGGGTGATTTCATTTTCCAGTTCATCTTGCTGGCAAAGCGCGACAGCATCAGCCACAGGTAAAACCCCGCCATCAAGGTTGCCTCGGTCACGTCCACCTTGGACTGCATGAAAAAATGCAAAATACCCAATGCCGCAATGCCATAACTTGCCTTATGCAACCGGCCCCAGTTTCGGCCCAAGCGCCGCATCATGCCGCTGGTGGATGTAATGCCAAGCACCACCAGCCCCATCACCGCAACAAAACCGATGGTCAGATAAATCCGAAGGACAATTTCGGTCGCAATGCGCGACATATCAAAAGACTGATCAACGCAATAAAGCAGCAAATGACAAAGCGCATAGCCCAAAGCGGCCAGCCCGACCATACGCCGCACCAAAACCACCTTGGTAAATTTCGTTACCCGGCGAAATGGCGTAATGGCCAGCGAGATCAACAACATGCGAATTGCCCAGTCACCGGACCCGTGAATGGCATCCTTAATCGGCAGGGAAACCCCGTCATGAAACACAACGGGCCATAGCACGACACATCCCGGCACCAGGATGGCGATAAACACCATCAACTTGAAACTGGAAAAACGGCCGGATTGATCAAGCCACGGAAACATGGGCTTTCCTTTTTTGATTATTTGACGGCAACATAGCCTGCACACGCCAAGGACATGTTGCAAATTTAACGCCTTATAAAACGCGTCGACGGCGCAAAGATCACTTAAACTCGTGATCAACTCTGCGCGAGGCGACCACAGGATAATGTCGACTCGTGCGCGCCATTGTCCTGACGCAATAATATCCTAAGTTCTATATATGAATGCGTGCCACCGCTGATGGAAAGAACCCGATATGAGCCACTTCACCAATCCCGATACCAACGGCCTTCGCGAATTATTCAACAAAACCCGGACCATTGCCCTTGTTGGCGCAAGCCCGAAACCTGAACGACCCTCCAATCGGGTGATGGCGTTTCTGCTGGGACGTGGTTTTCATGTGATTCCGGTTAATCCGGGACAGGCGGGGGATAAAATTCACCAGCAAAAGGTTTATGCCCGGCTGGCAGATATCCCCGAACCGGTCGATATGGTGGATATTTTCCGTAATTCCGATGATGCCGGTGGCGTTGTTGACGAGGCCATTGCCATCGATGCCAAGACGGTTTGGATGCAGTTGAATGTCATTAACGAAGATGCGGCAAAGCGCGCCGAAACGGCAGGCCTGACCGTTGTGATGGATCGCTGCCCGGCCATTGAAATTCCCCGCCTTTTTGTCGCGGACTGGCACAAACAATAAAACAAAAGCACCCCAAAGCGCACAATGCGTTGGGGTGCATCGGGGGCTTTGGGGTGCTTTGATATTACTGCCACTGCTGGCCTTCACAGCCCAAGGCACTTTGCCTTTAACGCCCGACTTCCTTTTAAAAGAAGGCAAGACGGGTGAAATCGCCCCGCCGTGACGGTTATTTCTGGGCGGTCAGGGTGCCGGCAATGTTGCCCGTGCCTGTCTGACACAGGCGGATCATGTCGGGCACAAGCCCCTTATTGCCAATAAAGACCGGCTTTAACGCACTGGTGACGTCATATGTCGTGGTATGTTCATCCATGACGGCATCATACAAACCAGGTGTTTCCGTAATCAGCGACATCACACCACCGCGATTGATGCGCATGGATGCAAAACCACTGCCGTAAGCCACACGGGCACATTCCCGGCCCAAGACACGGTCAAATTGTTTTACCAGTTTATAACGCGGATTTTTCACCAGGTTATCGCGCGACAGAACCTGAAACGGCTTTAACCCTGGCGACGGAATGTATTTTGCCAACCGTGCCCGGGACTGAACGATATAACCATCGGGGAAATAAACGGCGACATCCTCGGATAATAAAACACGGTCCCCCAGGATAGGGCCGGACCGCAAAAGTTCCTTAATGCGTTTATCGGGAATTTCGCCAGAAAAGCCATTAAACCGGAGAACTTTTGAATCCCCGCGTTCCTTGGCAAACAGTTTTTCAAAAGGAACAATCGGCGTTGGCTCTGCCGCCTGGGCCGAAACATTAGAAAACGTTAAAAGACCAAGCCCGAATACTGCCGAAACAGCACACAAAACACTCTTCTGCCAAAACGACTTCGTGTTCATTTTCCCCCCGGAATCTCGGTACGCCTGATCATTCTGATCACACGACTGTATGGGTTTATCAGATCATTTCAAGCATCTTTCCCTGCCTGAATCCCCGTGCCTTCTAACAATCCAAAAAAAACAACGGGATGGCATGATGCCATCCCGTTGCCAAAGATTTGGTAAATGACCGACGGTTTATATTAGTTGTCGATCGAAATGGTAACACGACGGTTACGCGGCTCACGGACACCATCCGGAGTCGGGATCAGCAGATCGCTTTCACCAACGGCTTTTTCTTCAAGGCCGTCAGCTTTGATACCACGGGCTTCCAGAGCGGAAGCAGCGGTGTCAGCACGACGCTGGGAAAGCTTCTGGTTGTAAGAAGCCGGACCAGAGGAGTCGGTGTGACCAACAACCGTTACCATACCCGGGCTTGCGGCCCACTGTTGTGCAGCAGCGTCAAGAACGCGTTTGGCAACCGGGGTGATCGAGGATTTGTCGAAATCAAAGAAGATGGTGAAGAGACGCGGAGCAGCCGCAACCGGCTGGGTTTCCGTCGCAGCAACCTTCGGCGCTTTCAGCTTGGCAACTGCGTCTTCATATTCTTTCCAGCATTTGGTGATCAGGTCAGTCTGCCAACCTTCTTCACTTTCTTCGATCCAGCAATCGTAACGGGCCTGCGCCGTTGCGGCCACAGCCGGCATTGCTTCACGGGCACCACCATCGAGCAGACCGATCAGTTCATCACGAACGGCGCGCTTCTGGGCGATTTCCTGGGCATCAAAGCGCCAGTTTGCCGGATCTTCCGGAAGAATGGTTTCGTTTTGTGCAACTTTTGCCGCCTTACGCGCAAAGAAGTCTGCATCAAAGAAGTCGTACCATTCATCAGCTTCGCGTTCAGCGTAAGCGATGTATTCAGCTTTCAGGTCTTTACCAAAAGCAGTCGTCGGTTCAGCACCGTGCATAGCGGTGTCGAGCGAGCTGTCATAGGTCAGCGGGTTGCCGCCATAAGCAAACGCATTATTAGCATTGTCGATGCTGCTACATGCGCCAAGCATGCTTACGCCGCCAAGAGCCAAAAGGAAAGACGAACGAAACTTCATATTCTTTGCCCCAGTAGTTCAGGTTGTTATCAAACTCTTACAATAGTACCAAACGTGGTATTATTATGACCGGAAACGCGCAAAAAAGCGAAAGGTTCCAAGATATTATTTTTTATCGTGGCACCGGCCAGCCTTTTCAACACCGTCAAACCATGTAATCCTAGATTCATCATACACCGTAACATAAAAACAAGATCACTTTATTTTCGGTGGCCAAGTAATATGAGGTTCACATGAACGGCACAGACACGAATTCGATTATTGAAATGATTCGCGCTTTTGCCCTGGGAATGGGCATTCAGATTGTCAGCGCAATCATCATTCTCATTGTCGGCTGGTGGGCCGCAGGCAAAGCTGCCTCTCTGGTGCGGCGCGCCTTAAAAAATACCAAACTTGTCGATAATACGCTCAAGCCTCTCGCTGCAAGCGTTGTACAATATACCATACTTGTCTTTGTCATTGTTGCTGTTTTATCAAAGTTTGGCGTCGAAACCACCAGCATCATCGCCGTATTGGGTGCCGCTGGCCTGGCAATTGGCCTGGCCCTGCAGGGCACATTGTCCAATATTGCATCGGGTGTGATGATTTTGGTGCTGCGGCCCCTGCGCATTGACGAATTTGTTGCGGCTGGTTCGGTTTCGGGCACGGTTGTTGAAATTACCCTGTTCACGACCCTGATGAAAACGGCGGACGGTGTGTTTATTTCGGTTCCGAATTCGCAAATCTGGAACAGCGCCATTACCAACTATTCGCGCAATCCTACCCGCCGCCTCGATATCAAGGTGGGCATTTCCTACGATGATGATGTCGATGCCGCCCTGGAATTCATGACAAAGCTGGTCGCCAGCGACAGCCGCGTTCTGGCTGACCCGGCACCGATGGCCTTTGTCGCCAATCTTGGTGAAAGCTCGGTTGATATTACCGCGCGCGGCTGGGCCAATACGCCGGATTTCTGGGCCACCTTCTGGGATCTGAGCCGCCGGTCCAAAACCGAATTGGAAGCTGCAGGGTTCTCCATTCCGTTCCCGCAGCGCGATTTGCACCTTAAAGCCGATAGCGCCGAGGCCCTTTCAGCAGCGATGCAGGCAAAGGCCGAAACAGCACCCAAGGCCAAACCACGCACCCGCGCATCAACGGCCAAGTCCAAAACCACCAAAACAGCGGCAAAACCGGCGACCAAGAAAACGCCCTCGGCATCTGCCAAGATTGATGCGGATCCGACACTGGATGACACCCCTGACGAGACAAAAGCCTGAGCCTGAGTGCAAGGTGCCTCTCGTACCGGGATAATCTGGTGCATGAATGGTGATTAAAGAAAACGGACGTCCCGGCGGATGTCCGTTTTTTTTGTGACGTTTTATTGTCCCGACTGGCAAACGGGTTTGAAAGCACCATCTTTTGCGGGGCGTAGTAGCCTGCTGTTACCCGCACGCCGTGCAAATATTCTATGCTTCGCCCGCACAAACCAATCATCACGGGAGAAACGAACATGCCTGCAAAAAAAATTCTGATGCTGGTCGGTGATTATGCCGAAGACTATGAAACAATGGTCCCTTTTCAGACATTACTTGCCGTTGGTCACAAGGTGGATGCCGTTTGCCCGGATAAAAAAGCGGGCGACTCTGTACGCACGGCCATCCATGATTTTGAAGGCGACCAGACCTACAGCGAAAAACCCGGCCATAACTTTGCCCTGAATGCCAATTTTGATGACGTGAAAGCCGATGATTATGATGCGCTGGTCATTCCCGGTGGTCGAGCGCCGGAATATCTGCGCCTGAATGACAGGGTCATTGAACTGGTCAAGGCATTCAACAGTGCGAACAAGCCGATTGCCGCGGTATGCCACGGGGCGCAAATTCTTGCGGCGGCAGACATCATTCGCGAACGCAAGGTTTCGGCTTATCCCGCCTGCGCACCCGAGGTAACACTTGCCGGCGGCACCTATATGGAAATCGAGATTGATGCCGCCCACACCGATGGCAACCTGGTCACCGCCCCGGCCTGGCCCGCACATCCGCAATGGATGGCCCAATTCCTCAAGGCCCTTGGGACAACCATTAACCTGTAACGATCCCCCTCTTGCCGGACTTGGCCGAGACATAACAGGGTTAATCAGGCTATGATGTTTAAGATGTTAACATTGTAGCCTGATTGACCGGCCAACACAGCCAGGAGGAAACCCATGTGCAATATTTATTCGGGAACCGACCCTGCCCTCTATGAAACCGTAACCCGTTCTGTCCGGGTCAATGGCGTTGTCACCAGCCTGCGGCTTGAACAGCGGTTTTGGCAAATCCTGGATGAAATTGCCTTGAAGGAAGGTTGTTCGACCCCGCAATTTCTGGGGATGCTCCATAATGAAGTTATGGCCCAGCGCGACACCATTCCAAATTTTGCATCGCTGCTGCGGGTCGTTTGCACTGTCTATTTACAACAGCCAGAGGCAGCGCTCCTGCCTGTTACACCCCGCGCAGGCATAACCGACAGCCCCAACCGCACCATCGCGGGATAGGCCGACAGCCCTTAAACAAACAGCAAAAATAAGACGAAAATCAGCTGAGCCAGGAGGCGATTTCACGGCTGTTAAAACCGGGCATGGAAGACCGGGCACCGCTATACGGGTCTGACATACGGTTTGCCTCGGCATTGCGCTTTTTTTGCATCCCGACCGCCGTTGCGAAATCCATACGGGACGGCGACAACCAGGATTTTGCCGATTGTTCGGCACTTTCGCGTTTGTTTTCGCGCGTCTTGGCCTCGTAGATCCAGCGTAATTCCTGCTTGAGGGTTTGATATTCCGCCGTATCGGGGGCGGCATTCACCTCGGATACGATCTGGATTTTGACCATTTGCGGAAAACAATCGAGCCGTTCCAACAGCATGAATTTCACGCTGGGACGCACCGCATCCGAACGCATCAGCTTAATCACCAGGCGCTTGTAAATTTCAATCCGCAAATTGCCGCTGGTCGCAAGCTCGATAAACTCGTCAACAAAATCACGGGCTTCGCGTTTGCCATCGAGCAATGCGCGCAAATTTTCCGTCATGGCACGCCGGTAAAATTCGCGAATTTCCACCACATGGTTGGAGGCGCGGTTGCGCACAACATGCATGGATTCGGGGCTGAAGGCATTTTTGGTCAGCAATTTGATGCAGTCATGCACCAATTCATGCTTGGTCGAATCGCCAACGACTTCAAAAATACCGGTAATCAGTTCCTTGCATTTGGCATGTGGCCCCATACGGGTGGCCGCGGCCAGCGCCATCGGGCTTTCCGGGTCTTTGGTGGCAATCACGGCCAACGCCAACGGGTCATCATATTGCAGCAACGCCAAATCATTGCTGAGCAAATGTTCGGGCATCAACAGGCGTTTGCGATCGCCCGCCCCTGTCACGGTTAACGGCTCGCGGGTGCGATAGCTGTCCTTGATGGAAAGCGCATATTTAAGACCGTCATAAGAAATCCCAAGATCAAGCGACATGGGCGCTTAGTCTCCCTTACGACCGAATCGACGCCGCAAGGAAGGCGACTTTGAAGATTTGCCATCCGCGTCGCGTGCTGCGGCTTCATCTACCACCTTTTGTGCGGCCTTTTCGGCATTGGCCTTGTCTTCTGCGCTTGGTGCCGGGGCAGGATCGGTAAAGAAATCGATATACCAGTCCATATCGGCACGCGGCATGCCATAACGCCCGCCCGTTGCCGGGGTTTCCAGGGCATCTTCGTCAATGCCAGAGCTGATTTGCAGCACAACAGCCGATTGCGCCGACATCCCTGCCCGCCAGGCCATGGCCGTAATCGCACGGGCACTTCCCGAATCCAGGATTTTTGCCACAACCGAGGGCGGCAATTGCCCATAACGGGCCAATTCACGCACCACAGCTTCGTCGTCATTGCGGGCCAGCGCATCCAGAACATATTGCTCGACACTGGGGCCACGCCGCGCCGAATGATCGGCAAAGGTATTCCCCTCGGCGGAAAGGTCGGCATTGGCAATATCTTCGCCAATTGGCGGCCGGGTATCGCGGGCGACACGGCTGTCAAACCGGACTTTCTCTGTCCGCTGGCGCACGGCCTGGCGCAGGGCCCGGGCCACTTCGGCCCGCAAGCGGCCTTCTTCAACCAGCGTATCAAACAGGGAGGCGGCAATAAAATGCGCCATGCGCCGCTGTGCCGTACGCGACAAACGGTCCCGACCAATGACCATGCGTTGTTCGGGTGTTTCATGCTTGCGCGATTTGGGGCGGTCAAAATGCGGGGCGATTTCGACAACATTTTCAGCCGGTTCGTCACCCTGGCGCAATCGCGAAAACAGGCCGCCTTTGGCCTCGACATTATCTTGTTCGCGGCGGGCCAAGGCCCGTTGAGCCCGCATCCGTTCGCGGCTCCAGGCGGTTGTGGTGAATTCACCACGCCCGCGCACCAAATCGACAAAATCGGATTCGTTTAAAAGTTCGACATATTCAATGATATGAACCTGGCCGATATTCGCCAGATCCATACGCAGCCGATTGGCCGCCTGACGCGTCAAATAAGGTGTATGACCAAATTCCTGCTCGATCAGGGCAATCACCTGCGGGCGGTAACAATCGGCCAGACGCTCAATAGCGTCCATAAATTCGTCAACCATCTCCATCCGCTGGGCAGACGAAAGGTCGGGCAAATGGCGGCGCAAACGACGGGACACATCCATACGCGCTTCGCCATCATCCTCGCCGTGGCGGGTGGGCATGTAAAACGCATCTTCGTCATCGTCAAAATCGTCTTCATCCGCGCCAATGCGGGCCGCAAAGCTGAGAAATGATTCGTCAGGCGATGATGAAAGGTCATCGGGATTGCGCGGGGCAGCCGCAGTGGCAGAATCGGTGCTGCCTGACTTGTTCATTGAAAATTCGTCAGGGGCGACGCTACGAACAATGTCGGCCAGTTCGCGCAACTTATCGCCAGCACGGTCGTTGCTGTCCGTGTCTTTTGATTTTTGCCGATTGAACATCCAGGCCAGCATGCTCTTTTATATCCCCACTTTCTAAAGGGTTACGGCACCAATTGGCCGGTTCCCAGGATCAATCGCTGAATTGACCGCCACCTTTTAGCAAGGTGGCCAGCCCGGAACAACGAATTAGCCCCAAAAGTTCTTTTTAAAACAAAGCCCTGCCAGTAAACGTCCCCATAGCAGGCTGATTTCCATGGTTTTCACTATCGACAGAAATGTTCAAAAAAACCTTAACGCCCGCCGGCAAAACCCAAAGATGCCATATATTTAGCCACTCCTGACCGAATCACACTGGCGCAGATACCGCCCGGCATGACCCGATCCTTGGCGTAGCAAATACTATCGTAAACACAAAGGGCCGCCCGAAGGCAGCCCTTTGCAAAGAAATGATCAGGCGAAGCACATGATGCCAAAGGCAATCAGCTGCGCCCCGAAAGCCACGCGATGCGCAAAATATTGGTGGCACCTGGCGTTCCAAACGGCACACCGGCCGTAATCACCAGCGAATCACCATTATCGGCAAATTCTTCGCGTTTGGCGACGTCACAGGCAATACCTACCATTTCACCAAAATTGGTGGCATCGCGGGTAAAGACCGGGTGAACCCCCCAGCACAGCGCCATACGGCGTGCGGTCTGGATTTTCGGTGTCAGGCCAAGAATCGGCACTTCCGGGCGTTCCCGTGCCGCACGATAAGCCGTAGAGCCGGACGTCGTGTAAGTCACCACAGCCTTGGCACCGATTGTCCCCGCAACCTGACGGGCGGCAGCACTGATCGCATCCGGGGCATTATGTTCCGGGTCCGGGCGGGAGGCTTCACGCAAACGGAAATACAGCTCGTCGCGTTCAACCCGCACCATGATGCGGTTCATAATGCTGACCGTTTCAATCGGGTATTTACCAACGGCACTTTCGGCCGACAGCATCACCGCATCCGCACCATCATAAATGGCCGTCGCAACGTCGGATGCTTCAGCACGGGTCGGTGCCGGGTTTGACACCATCGAGTCGAGCATCTGGGTTGCCACGATCACCGGCTTGCCAGCTTCACGGCAGGCCTTGATGATGCGTTTTTGCAGGATCGGCACATCTTCGGGTGGGCATTCCACCCCAAGGTCGCCACGGGCCACCATGATGATGTCCGACAGGGCGACGATCTCGTCGAGATGTTCAATGGCCTGCGGTTTTTCCAGCTTGGAAACAATCGCAGCACGACCATTGATCAATTTGCGGGCCTCGGCCACGTCTTCGGGACGCTGCACAAAGGACAGGGCCACAAAATCCACGCCCATTTCCAGGCCATAGACCAGATCGACACGGTCCTTATCGGTCAGCGGCGACATGGGCAACATCACGTCGGGCAGGTTAACACCCTTGCGATTCGACAGGGGCCCACCAATTTCGACGGTACATTCCGCCGATTTATCGTCGCACTTGTCGACCCGCATCCGCAGCTTGCCATCGTCTAGCAGCAGGCTTGCACCGGCCTGCAGGGCGGCAAAAACTTCGGGATGGGGCAGCGAAACACGGTTTTGATCCCCCGGTGTCTTATCCAGATCGAACCGGAATTTGGCACCGGATTCCAGGGTGATTTTCTCGTCGGCAAAGGTGCCCACGCGAATTTTCGGCCCTTGCAAATCCATCAGAACGCCAATCGGACGACCAAGTTTCGCCTCGACCTCCCGGATTGCTTCAAACCGTTCCTGATGTTCGGCGTGCTCGCCATGAGAAAAATTCAAACGAAAGACATCGACGCCTGCCTGGACGATCTTTTCCAGAACGTCCGGGCTGGAACTTGCCGGCCCCAGGGTTGCGATGATTTTCGCCTTGCGTTGACGGCGCATCCGCTTTTACCTCGTTGTTTTTCGGTTTCCATTGAATTCTGGCGCGACAACCAGAATGACACAGGGCGCGCCAAAATATCCTGATTTCTCGTGTCTGGGGGTCTCCCCTTAATAGTGAATCACGCCCGCTTTGAACAGTTACTTTTCGACTAAGCCACGGTCCAATGACAATTTTTTCGCTGGACACGCCCCTGCTCCGCCCTCTTTAAAAGACAAATCAGACATCAATACCGATGCAGCAATGCTCCGGGTTTTATTCGGGAACGTAAAAATATGAGCAAATGGGACCACCGTTTTCTGGCTTTGGCCGCCCATATCGCCGACTGGTCCAAAGATCGCAGCACCCAGGTTGGCGCCGTTGTGATTGGCCCCAAAAAAGAGATTCGCGCCGTCGGCTATAACGGATTTCCGCGTGGTGTGGACGACGCGGTTGAAGCGCGCCATCAGCGCCCGACCAAATATGCCTATACAGAACATGCCGAACGCAACGCGATTTATAATGCCAGTTATACCGGCACGTCGCTTGATGGCTGTGCCCTGTACGTTACGCATTTTCCCTGCAGCGATTGCGCCCGCGCCATTATTCAGGCCGGCATCGCCGAAGTTTATGTGGACCGACAAAAACTTTCCGCCGATTTTCTGGAAAGGTGGGAGCACGATATGAACATTTCCACCGAAATGTTTGGCGAATCCGGTGTGAAGGTCAAGCTGATTGATGGCGAAGGCACCGCCGTTGTCCTGGAAGCCGAGGGAAGTACCGCATCGGATGATAAAGATTCTGTCAGCCCGGATGACTTGAAACATCAGGTTAAACCGACAGAAACCCAATAGATCAGACTTGCCGCCCCTTCGACAAATCGGTAATTAATGACCACTAGTCCATCTAATACAACCTGTTAAACTGGCTTCCGAAAGCAAATTCTGGTGTAAAGAACGACGACGGTTGCCACACAGCCCAAAGCGGATACCAAACCGGATGAGTGCAAAAATTGATTTCAGCAAAATCAGCTTTCTTGTCGTTGATGGCGACAAGATATCTGCACAGGTTGTGTTCGATACTTTGTCCTATTTGGGGGCCATCAGCATAAAGCGCGTTGGCAAACCCGAAGATGCCTTTCGCATTTTGCGTACCGAACAAATCGACATCGTCATCACCGAATGGCGGCTTCGCGGCATGGACGGGCTGGAATTTCTTGATACCCTGCGCAATTCGGCCTCATCACCCAACCGTTTTATTCCGATGGTGATGCTAACCGCGCATTCGGAAAAGCACTATGTCACCACCGCGCGTGACCTTGGCGTCACCGAATTCCTGGCAAAACCCTTCAATGCCAAGGCACTTTATAGTCGGCTTGTTTCTGTCATCACGCGGCCACGGCACTTTATTAATACCGGCACCTATTTTGGCCCGGACCGGCGACGTCGCCAGGTCCCGTTTGATGGCCCGGATCGCCGTGAAACCCGGACGCGAAACTAAAATCAGATATCGCATCCCCCAAAGAGATTAGATTAAATGCCCCGTATGCGTCTTTCTCTTCAACCTGCTGGGACGGATTACCCTCGATGACTGGACAAAAGAAGCCACAAGTTCAAATCATCCCCCCCAGCACGGAACTCCGGCAGCGCGCCGTGAATTTTACCACGGGGTTTGATGTCAATCTGGCACCTGAACAACTTGAAGAATTGGAACAGGTGGTCCAGCGCAGTAGCGATTCTTTTATTCGCAGCATCGGCCATGACCTGACGGAAACCCGCCATTTACTTACCCAGGCGATCGAAGAGCCCGACTTGCGCAAAACCGCAATCGACAAATGTGCCGACCTTGCCTACGCGACCAAGGCGCTGGGCGGCACATTTGACTATCCGCTTATGACGCAAATCGCCAAATCACTGGAAATCTTCCTGGCGAACCGCACCACGGCAAGCCGCCGACAATTAATGGTCGCGCAGCTTCATATCGATGCGATTTATGTGATTCTGGCAAGCCGCGTTACCGGATTTGGCACATCTGTCGAACAGGCGACCACAATTGCCCTGGCCAAACTGGCCGACCGCTACGCCGAACCGCGACATTAAGGCTGGTTCTCTTTTAATAGAAGATTCGGCCCGATGCGCGGCGGACAATACACGGCGGACAGTATACGCCAGCCTATACGCGGCGGAGAATGCGTTGTGCTCACTCCCCCGCATACCCCTCAAGCAGACTTTGATACGGTCTCA
>JBNKVZ010000042.1:0-30125 GCA_050299455.1 Thalassospira sp. | reverse complement strand
GGCCAGGTCGTTTAACACGCGCGCCAACAGCATATCCAATGCCCTAACGCCGGGCCAAATTCCGTTTTCGGCTGTGCTGTTATAGTCAGATCAAGGCCTGCTGCCGTCATATCTGTTGACAGAACGGGAACATTACCGCTTTCAAAAACGTTAGCCTGTTAATTGAATACTCAGCAATGGTGGCACGCCCACCAATATAAATAACAAGTGAGGTTGGGTTATGACAGGTTTTGATGGCATCATTGGTCTTATCATTCTGATTGCCGATATTTGGGCGATCATTAATGTCTTTGGCAGCGGTGCTAGCACCGGGTCGAAAATTATCTGGACGATCCTGATTCTGGTTCTGCCGGTCATCGGATTGATCATCTGGTTCTTTGCCGGGCCGCGCAGTTCGCGCGCTTAAAGACCGGATCTCGGCAATAAAAGCCGCCAAAGCAAAACAACACTGATCGTAAACGGCCCTGATCAATACCGGTCAGGGCCGTCCTGCATTAACGGGCGGGCTTTTTTAGATCCGGCAAAACGACCGGATAAAGCTGAAGCCGCGAACAGCGAACAGCGAACAGCATTCACAACGCAGCGTTATTTCGCGCCAATCCCACCGCGAATAAGGTCCGCAAATGTTGCAGAAGCTTCGTCTTCGCCGCAAAGCCCCTTTACCATCTGGATTGAAAGCGCCTCGCCCGCACCAATAAGACCAATACAGCGACGTTTCAATTCCGCTTCATCGAGTTCGGAAAACGGTGCCAAAGTTGCCGTCACCAGCCGGACATGATTATCAAGCAGCTCCTGATGCGCAGCCCCAACCCCGTCACTGCCGGCCAGTGCTGCCGCCACAAGATGCCATTCACCGCTGGTATCAATCGCACAATGCATGTAGGTGCGGGCCAGAACATCTATGGTTTCAACCATGTTCCCCTTCACATCGACAAGGGCCTCGCGCAGTCCGGCAGTTTGAATATCATCAAGCATTTTATAAAGGGCCAGCAACAGCCCCGTGCGGGTCCCGAAATGCTCGTAGGATATCGGCTTTGTCACCCCGGCACATGTCGCCAGATAGGCCAGCGTCAGACGATCTGTCCCTTCTTTACGGATGATGTCACACGCAACTTCAAGCAGTTGCGCCCGTCTTTCCGCTTTTGACAGCCGCCCACCCCGCGCCTTTGACGACACATTTTCCGTTTCTTCACGCACTGCTGACCTGCCTCTTGAAAACTTACCAAAAGTAAGTTACGTAAGGTAAGTTACTTTTGGTAATATATGGCGTTGACAGCGTCATACTATGAGAAACGCCCCCATATTGAAAGGCAATACCATGTCAGCATCCCCCATTCTGCTTGTTGGTGGAACCGGCTTTGTCGGCAAGCAGACGGCAAAATATCTGCGGGCTCAGAACCCCGATATTTCGTTATTGATCGGTGCAAGAAACCTTGAAAAAGCCCAACATGTTGCCGCTGAAATCGGCAATGCCGAAGGTGTCGCCCTTGATCTGTCAGATGAAAATCTGGGCTTGGGAGACCGTGACATTTCCGCCGTCGCCGTCTTTTTCAAAGATGACACCCTGAACGCACTGCATTTCGCACAAAGCCGCAAAGTGCCTCATGTCAGCATTTCATCCGGCGTTGCGGAAATCGCCCCGAAGTTGCAGCCTATATGAACAAACCGGATGCCTCCGCCATTGTTTTGGGGGCCGAATGGCTGGTGGGGGCGACAACGATTCCCGCCATCGAAATTGCCAAAAACTTTGCCAAAGTTGAAAGCGTCAAAATGGCAGCCCTGATGGATGAACAGGACAAAGGCGGCCCGGCAACCGACATCGATATGCAGCGCCTGGGTGAAACCCTACCCGCGGCCCTAACCCGCAAGGACGGGGCCTTTTACTGGCGCGTGGGAGAAGACGCACAATCCAGCTTCCATGCCATTGACGGACAACAAACACCCGCCTTTGCCATGTCCCCCTATGATGTTATGGGGCTGTTTAATGCCACCAATGCGGCAAATATCACATTTGATCTGGCAATCGGTGAAACATCATCGCGCCGTCAGGGTCAGCCCCTATCAACGGAAATCATCATCGAAATTTCGGGGACCGATCATAAAGGCCAGGCA
Organism: Thalassospira sp.; assembly: GCA_050299455.1. Lineage (GTDB taxonomy): Bacteria > Pseudomonadota > Alphaproteobacteria > Rhodospirillales > Thalassospiraceae > Thalassospira. The sequence continues at coordinate 28,013 of JBNKVZ010000042.1, read as the reverse complement.
CAAAACAGCCGCCATGCGGTGTTTCACCCCCACGGGCAAATGCCCCTGACCGCATTGGGTGTGACCATGACACTGGAACGGCTGCTGGGGCTGGATGGCAAGGCAGCGCCGAAACCGGGCCTGTATTTCCCGAGCCAATTGCTCAATGCGGATCGCTATTTTAGCCGCCTTGAAGGCATTGGTGGCCGGTTTATCGAACTTGCCGATATGTCACAAAACGCACCCGCCAAGGTGTTTGGGTAAAGCAGCACGGGTTGTTAGTGCCATAAGACATCAAAGGGCGGGAACCCTATCAAGGGTTCCCGCCCGCCAACAGGACAATAAGTTTCCCGGGCGGTTAAAACCCGAACAGGAAGGTAATGGCGCCCCCCACCGCGATCAACGCCACGCGCAACGGCCAAACCCGTGGGGAAATAATACCAAACGAAATGGCCCCCAGCCCCAAAGCGACCTTAAGCGACGCCCCAAGGGCCAAAAGCGGATGTGCCCCCAAAAGCAGCAAAGACGGGTTCGCCACCATGGCCAACGGCACCAGATAAAGCCCGACACCCAGCGACATTGCCGTTCCGGCAACCTTAAGCCAGTTTTCCTCGACCATGCCCGCCGCAATGAAAACCGCCCCGCAAACCGGTGGCGTAATGGTCGATAGCAGCGCAAACCAAAACACAAACAAATGCGCCTGCAGCGGTTCCAGCCCCAATTCACTCAATGCCGGCCCGGCAACCGAAACGCAAATCACATAGGCTGCGGTTGTCGGCACCTCCATGCCCAGCACCAGGCAGGCAATGGCGGTTAACAACAGGGCCGGCCACAACATGCCGCCCGAGCCCGATAACAAAAGCGAGGTAATTTTAACGCCCAGCCCGGTTAAACCCAGCACCCCGATCACGATGGAAGCGCACAAAATGATCGAGGCAATCATGGAAACCTGGCGCCCGGCATTCAGGCACACATCCATAAATCGATCACGGCTGCGCCTTAAATCAAAGGTGAGCCCGGCATCAAAAAACAGCAACACCGCCCCGGCCAGAAGGGCAATACAGGCGGCATATTGCGGCGTATAGCCAGCACCAAACATACCCCAAAGCAAAATCACAAACGGTACTAGAAAAAACGCCGATGTAATGACAACCGCCCGCAGGGTTGGCCGGTCTTCCTCGGGCAGGCCGGGTAGGTCGTAACGCCCGGCATAGGCATTAATGCCAATCCAGACGGCCAGAAAATACAAAATTGCCGGTGGCAATGCAGCCACCATGATTTGGGCATAGGGATAGCCGGTAAGTTCCACCATCACAAAGGCCCCGGCCCCCATCAAGGGCGGCATGATCTGCCCGCCCGACGAGGCCACAGCCTCCACCGCCGCCGCCAGACGTTTGGGGTAGCCCAGCTTGGTCATGGCGGGCAGGGTAATGGCCCCGGTAGAGGCCACATTGGCCGAGGCAGAACCGGAAATGGAGCCAAACAAAGCCGAAGAAATGACCGAAACCTTGGCCGCCCCGCCGCGCAAACGGCCCGCAGCCGCGCCGGCCACATTCATAAAGCCCTGCCCGGCTTCACCGGCATTCAAAACCGCGCCAAAAATCACGAAAATCGCCACGATACTAACCGAAACACCAGTCAGACTGCCCCACAGGCCGCCTTCGGCAATGGTCAGCGTGCCCAACATGCTTTCAACCGGCAGGCCAGCATGCCCGAATTCACCGGGAATATACTGCCCCCAAAACCCGTAAATCAGCGCCAGACTGGCGACCAGCGGCAACGGCCAGCCAATCGCCCGGCGTGCCATTTCCAACACCGTCACCAGCAATGCCAGCGCGACGATGATCTGGAAATTGTCGGTCAAAAAACCGTATTGATCGGAAAGTTCACTATGATGCCAGGCAATCCACAGGCAGCCAAACAGCCCCACCGCCGTAAACAGCGCCCCCGTGACCTTTTGCAACGGCGTTTTGGCAACAAAAATCAGCGCCCAGGGCAAAGCCAGCGCCATATGCAGCGGACGACTGACAAGGTTTGGCACCAGGCCGGAAAAAATCAGCCACAGATGAAAGACAATGGATAAAGCACCCAGAGCGATCCAGACCCACCGGCTCAAACCGGGTTTGACAGCAGATTGCATGATATTCCTGAAACAGAAGGCCCGGCATGACACAACACGACATACCGGGCCACAAGGGCAGATAAAGTTTAATAACGCTTATTTTTGATCGTCACGTACCGGAAAACCGGCTTCGGCGTAATAGCGCAACGCACCAGGGTGGATCTTGCCTTTGATATTGGCCAGCATTTTGGGGGTAACCCCTTGCCACCAATGGGCGTCCTTGCCCATTTTCGCCTTTTGGTCCCAATAGGTTTTGGTCAGCGCATAGGCGGTATCATCATCCATTGCCGTGGTGGCATAGGCAATCACCGAAAGCGAGGATGTATGAATGTCTTTGGTCTGGCCGTTATAGGTGCCTGCCGGAATGACCGCAAGATCTCGGCCGGTTTTGGCGATCTGATCATCGCTTAGCGACAACACATTGACATCCATGCCCGCCGCGGCCTCGATCACATTGGGGGCCGGCCAGGAACCGGCCGTCACAAAGGCATCAATCTGACCGTTTTTAAGGGCGGCAACCGCGTTGGAAAGCTCGGCACTGGCCAGCTTTACCTTGTCTTTCAGGCCAAACAGTTCCAGGTATTTTTCGCCTTCTTTCGCACCAAAGGACCCTTTGCCCAACAGCACGGTTTTCCCGGCCAGGTCATCCAGGGTCGTAATGCCGCGATCGGCACGGGCAACAAAATGCATGGTCAGCGACGGAATGGGAAACAAAGCGCGAATTTGGGCAAACTTTTCGGTCGGGCGACCTTTGAAGGGCCCCTTGCCGGCCCGGGCGGCCTCAACCAAAGCGGGCGGGGATGTGAACATATAATTGCCCGGACGCACGGATGCTTCCATCACGTTCTGGACCGATCCCTGGCTTTCCTCGACCGTGACAATAATATTCCCATCGGTGCCGGCTTTGGTGGCTTCGGCAAGTTGGGCCGCCATCTGATAATAGGACGATGACGATTTTGCCGATTTCAGCGTCACCCGCGTTTCTGCCTGTGCAGCGGTGCTTAAACCGCCCAGCAGGCTCATTCCGGCGGCAATGAAGCCAATTGTGCGCAATATTTTCAAGGGTATCCTCCCGTTTCTCGGCCAGCCCTGTGAATATGACATCTGGCCGTTTGCATCTCGTTACATCTCTGTTGCGCAAAATTCCGCTCAAAAAGCGGATCATTTGCGCAAAACTCAACCCAATTTTGCCCATAGAAAGCATCTGCCATGCAAAGGTCAAGTAACTTATCGGTCCGGTCTGCATGTCACCAAAACCGGCAATTTATTTAACCTGAGGCTGTTTTTATTCTCGTTATGCCCACGCCAGAAGCGGCATGATTGCGATCACGTAAATTGCCCGTCTGCCGCAGGCCAAAAATTCGTGCGACAGTTGCAAATTGAGGGCTGGTATTTGCGTACAAAATGGCCTATGTGCGGGCAATAATATTCGCAGGGACGCCCACCATTGACCACAATGGTCGGGAACACCCCCTCATAGAATACGTTTCTGAAATGATTTTACGTTTTACCCCGTCAGATTGACAGGTTCCCTGTCGATCCGGCAGGGTATTTTTTCAGCATATTGCAACGCCCCAGAGGTTGACCATGCCGCGTTCCCCCTTCGCGATGATAATTGCCCTTTCGGCAACGCTTTTCGCAGCCTTCGCCCTGAATTCCGGGTCGTCGCTGCAATCGTCGTTGCTGGCCTTGCGTGCATCATCCGAAGGCTTCGCACCGATCTATACCGGTATTATTATGGCCTCGTACTATTCCGGTTTTGTCGGCGGCATTATCTGGGGGGCGTCGCTTGTGAACCGGGTGGGGCATATACGCACCTTTGCCGCCCTGGCCTCTACCGGGTCGGCGATTACCCTGTTGCATGCGGTGTTTGTCGATCCCATTACCTGGTCGCTGTTTCGCGCCATGACCGGGCTTTGCCTGTCGGGCCTGTATCTGGTGGTGGAAAGCTGGCTGAACGAACAGGTCGATAATAATTCGCGCGGCGCCATGATGGCGTCTTACATGACGGTGTCGCTCGGGGGTTTGGCGCTCGGGCAGCTGATGCTTAACCTGTCGCCCATTTCCGGGTTCGAGCTGTTTACCCTGGCGTCGGTTTTGCTCTCTCTGTCGCTTGTCCCCATCGCGCTGACCCGGCAACCGCCGCCTGCCGCGGTGAGCGGCGAACGCATGAAACTGCGCCGCCTTTATAAAATCTCCCCATTGGGCTTTATTGGTGCGGCGGGCAGTGGCGTCTTTTCGGGGGCGATTTATGGTGTCGGGCCGGTTTTTGCCGCCGATCTGGGCCTGCCAACCGCCAGCATTGCCACATTCATGTTTTTCGTCATTCTGGGCGGCATGATCCTGCAATTTCCGATTGGCCGCGCATCCGACATGGTCCCGCGTCAATATGTGCTGATCGCCATGCTGCTCGGGCTGATCTTTACCGGCCTTGTGCCCTATGTGATGCCCAATATCATTCGGGACAATCTGTCTATCTGGGGCGGTCTGCTGGGCGTCTTCACGATGCCGATCTATGGCATTTCAGTTGCCTATGTGAATGACTATCTTGAGCCCGATGATTTCGTGCCTGCCAGTGGCGCCCTATTAATCGTTTATGGCGGGTCTGCAGCCTTTGGTCCGATTGTCGGTTCCATATTCCTGGATTATTTCGGCCCCTGGGGCCTGCCGCTTCTGTTTTCAATCGTTGCCTTTGCCATGGCGGTCTTTGCCACCTATCGTGCCGGTTTTGGTCGTCGTATTACCCTCGAAGAACAGGGGACATTCGTTGCCGTGCCGCGGACAACGCCCATGGTTACAGAACTTGCCCCAATGGGTGAAGAGACTGATGAGGAAACTGGTGAAAAAGCTGACGATGCGACTGACGAAGAAATCACCAAAGAAGCCGAACCAGACGCCCGCCGTGACAGCCCAAAACCGGAACAAGGTGATACCGGCGCGCGTGAAGGTGAAAGCACGCCTCCTTCTGACACAACGGATCTTTCAGAAGCAGACACGCCCAAAACCCGCGACGAACAGCTGCCAAGGCCCTGAAAAGGGGCCATTTGGCGATATTTGGGGGGCTTTAATGCGCCCTTGAAAATTTGATCGTGTCGGCATGGATCATTTTACCGGGGCAAACGTTTTCCATAATGCGGAAAACATCCCACAAACTTAAAAGCTGTAGTGGACCCGGGGTGGGGGTGGCACCTATGCTGTGGCCCAACGTTCAGGCAATATAGGGCCTGTTCATCATGATCACTGGCGAGAGGAAACATGACCCAAAGAATCAGCAAAGGCGGCCTTCAGGTTGCAACCGTGTTGCACGATCTGGTGGCAAACGAAGTCCTACCGGGTACCGGCGTGGACACGGACGCATTCTGGGCATCTTTTGAAAAGCTGGTGACAGAACTGGGCCCGCAAAACCGCGCCCTGCTGGCCAAGCGTGACGCATTGCAGGCCAAAATCGATGAATGGCACCTGTCGCGCCGCGATCAGGCCCGCGACCCTGCCGCCTATAAAGATTTCCTGATGGAAATCGGCTATCTGCTGCCCGAAGGCGAAGATTTTTACATCTCCACCACCAATGTCGACCCGGAAATTGCCCGTGTTGCCGGGCCGCAGCTGGTGGTGCCGGTGATGAATGCGCGCTATGCGCTCAATGCGGCCAATGCCCGCTGGGGCAGCCTGTATGACGCGCTTTATGGCACCGATGTCATTGACGAGGCCGACGGCAAGGAAAAAGGCACATCTTTTAACCCAGCGCGTGGGGCTGCCGTCATTGCCTATGCGGCCAATTTTCTGGACCATGCGGCACCGCTTGCCAATGGGGCACATGAAGATGTCGTCAAATATGAAGTCCGCGACAATGGTGCAGGCTGGTGGGCGCTGCAGGCAACCCTGAAAGACGGCACCGAAACCGCCCTTGCTTTGCCGTCGCAATTTATCGGCTTTAACGAAAAAGACGATGCCGTCAGCGCCATTCTGCTGCGCAATCATGGCCTGCATATCGAAATTTCAATTGATCCGACGCATTTCATCGGCAAGGACCACCCGGCCCATGTCGCCGATGTGATCATGGAATCCGCCCTGACCACCATTCAGGATTGCGAAGATTCCATTGCCGCCGTTGATGCCGAAGACAAAACCCTGGTCTACCGCAACCTTTTGGGCCTGATGAAAGGCACCCTTGAGGAAAGCTTTGAAAAAGGCGGTAAAACCCTGACCCGGCGCCTTAATCCCGACCGCACCTATCAGGGCTTTGACGGACAGGAAGTCACCCTGCCGGGACGCAGCCTGATGCTGGTGCGCAATGTCGGCCATCTGATGACGACCGATGCCGTGCTCGATGCGGATGGGAACGAAGTCCCCGAAGGTTTCCTCGATGCCATGATGACTGCGGTCATTGCCAAGCATGACCTTGAAGGCAACAGCAGCGTTTCCAATTCCCGCATGGGCAGCATTTACATCGTCAAACCGAAAATGCACGGCCCGGAAGAAGTCCAGCTAACCAGCGACCTGTTCGCCTTTGCCGAAGAAGCCGCCGGCCTGCCTGCCCATACCCTCAAGGTTGGCATCATGGACGAGGAACGCCGCACGACGATCAATCTTAAGGAATGTATCCGTGCCGCCCAGGAGCGGGTCGTCTTTATCAATACCGGCTTTTTGGACCGGACCGGCGATGAAATCCATACCAGCATGGAAGCCGGACCAATGGTGCGCAAGGAATCCATGAAGGACCAGTACTGGATTCAGGCTTACGAAAACTGGAATGTCGATATCGGTCTTGAATGCGGCATGAAGGGCATTGCCCAGATTGGCAAGGGCATGTGGGCCAAACCCGACCGCATGGCCGAAATGATGGAAGCCAAAATCGGCCATCCCAAGGCCGGGGCCAACTGCGCCTGGGTGCCCTCGCCCACCGCGGCCACCCTGCATGTCATGCATTATCACAAGGTTGATGTGCGCGCCGTACAGGATGAAGTGGGCAAACGCGAACGTGCCAGCCTGGATGATATTCTCGCCATTCCGCGCCTGGGCGACCAGCATCCGATGCGCAGCGAAATCCAGGCAGAGCTTGATAACAATGCTCAGGGCATTCTCGGCTATGTCGTGCGCTGGATCGATGCCGGTATCGGCTGTTCCAAGGTGCCTGACATCAATGATGTCGGCCTGATGGAAGACCGCGCCACCCTGCGTATTTCCAGCCAGCATATTGCCAACTGGCTGCATCATGGCCTGTGCGATGAAGAACAGGTTATGGAAACCCTTAAACGCATGGCCGCCATCGTTGACCAGCAAAATGCCGGCGACCCGGATTATCGCAATATGGCGCCGAATTTCGACGATAGTGTTGCCTTCCAGGCGGCCTGCGACCTGATCTTCAAGGGCCGCGCGCAACCCAATGGCTATACTGAACCGGTCCTTCATGCCCGCCGCCGCGAGGCCAAGGCAAAATACGGCTCATAAGCCCCCCGCACGCAAAACCACCCAGATAAGGGAAGGGCCAAATCCTTCCCGGTATCAACTACCCCGTCAACCCCCGCCCTTTGTGGCGGGGGTTGTCATTTCAGCCATCCGAGCCAAGCCCGATTTCAGCGCGCCCTAAAAATCAACTAATTTTTTTGTAATGAGACAATAAAACAATAATAATTGATAAATAACGATCCGATGAAAGGAATATTCCAAACACATATGCAACATTACGTAAAATTACTGACGATAAAACTGATTTAAAACCACGAAAAATCACCAATACATCTTGAGGGTGTATCAAAATTTTATTCTTATCTTTTAAATTTTGTCTCATTTTCTGAGACATTATTTGCATTAGACATTGTTTTATTTACTGATTATGTTGATCGACTTCAACGTCACTTAAAATGACGCAAAAGGGAAATGCGCTTGTTCGTCAGGACAATATCGGCGCATTCCGTCAATCAACATATCAGGAGGCTACAAATGAAAAGCATCTTACGAAAGCTTGCGCCTGCCGCTGTCATGCTTGCCATGACAAGTTGGGGAGCCGCCCATGCGCAGGCCGAAACATTAACCGCCGGGGTCGAGGCCGCCTTCCCGCCCTGGGCCTATGTTGAAGATGGCAAATATAAAGGCATCGCCATTGATGCCATGCGTGCCATCGCCAAGGACCAGGGCCTTGATATTGAATTCAAGGATCTGCCCTGGCCATCCCTGATCCCGGCCCTGGTCAAGGGGCGCATCGACCTTCTTGTGACCGGGCTGAATGTCACCCCGGAACGCGCCAAGGTTCTCGATTTCACCATCCCCTGGTGGGAAAATGACGATGAAATCCTTATCCCCAAAGATTCCGACAAAAACCTGATCACCGCGATGTGCTGTGGTGCGACCGTTGGCGCACAGGGCGGGGCCACCCAATATAAATGGCTGGAAGACAACCTGGCCTCGAACGACAAGGTTGATATGACCTTGCGGGGCTATGAAGATTATGTCACCGCCATTTCCGACATGCTGGCCGGACGGCTGGATGCGGTTGTCACCTCGACCGATACTGCCGAGGATTTCATTGCCAAGGGACGGCCGATTAAAATCGCCGGGACCATCCAGCAAAACCAGCCCCAGGCGCTGGCCGTTCAAAAGGGCGATCCCAAGAAATTGCTGGGCAAAATCAATGCCGGGATCATGGACATTTATAAATCCGGCGAATGGGCCGACATTGTGCATCGCTATGCACCGCAATCAACCATTCGCGATATCCCGACCACGATGCCTTCCTATGTCGATACCTATCAGGGCAACATCCCCGGTTACACGAAGTAACAGCGGACGGCTGGCCGTATTGCTGCGCCCCACAGGAGGCAGCAATACGGCATTTCTTTTCGTTCCAACGAGCATGAAAACATGATTTTCGAAACGTTGATAAGCCAGATGCCCTATCTGGCACATGGCCTTGCCGTCGCCATCGGGTTACTTGTATGCCTTTTGTCCCTGGGCCTTGTTCTGGGGCTGATACTGGCGGTCCTGGAAGTTTACGGCCATTGGAGCCTGCGTCTGGCCTGCGTCGCCTTCGAGCGCGTTTTTCGCGGCATTCCCGCCATTGTGCTGTTGCTGCTCTTTTATTACGGCGTGACCGATTACATTGAAATGGGGTCGTTTACCGCCGCTGTGCTGGCCCTTGGCTTACGATCGGCCGCCTATCAATCGCAAATTTTTCGCGGCGCCTTTCTGTCAGTGCCCAAAGGGCAAATGATGGCCGCACGCGCCATGGGCATGAACAAGCTGCAAGCCATCCGCGATATTGTTTTGCCCCAGGCGTTGCGCATGTCCATCGGCCCCTGGACCAACGAATTTTCCAGCGAATTAAAGGCAACCTCGCTTGCCTATGTCATCGGCGTTGTCGAACTGACCCGTCAGGCCAAATACATCATCTCGAACACACAGGGGAATATCCTGATCGTGTTTGGTGTGGTGGCCCTGATGTATTTCGTCGTCAATCGCGCAGGCAACTGGGCCCTGTATCGGCTCGAAAACCGCCTTGCATTGCCGGGCTTTGAACACAGGGGAGACGCATAATGCTGCTGCGTGTTGAAAATATTCATAAAAGCTATGGCGCGGTGGAAATTCTCAAAGGCGTTTCCTTTGACATGGCACCGGGGCAATCCAAGGTCATTATGGGGCCATCGGGCACGGGGAAATCGACACTTCTGCGCTGCATCAACCATCTCAGCCCGCCGGACCAGGGCCGGATTTTTGTTGAAGGCGAGGAACTAACCGCCAAAAACCTCAATGCGATGCGCCAGAAGGTCGCCTTTGTGTTTCAGGATTTCAACCTGTTCACCCATTTGCGCACGGTTGAAAATGTTGCCATCGGCCCGCGCAAGTTACGGGGCTTTAGCAAAAGTGCCGCCCTTGACCTGGCGTATAAGGAACTGGACCGCGTGGGGCTGTCGGACCGGGCAGATGCCTATCCGGCGGAACTTTCGGGCGGGCAACAGCAACGTGCCTCGATTGCGCGGGCGCTGGCGATGGAACCCAAGCTGATTTTGTTTGATGAACCAACCAGTGCGCTGGACCCTGAACTGACCGGCGAAGTGGTTTCGGTGATGAACAAGCTTGCCTCCGAAGGCATGACGATGCTTGTGGTCAGCCACGAAATCGGTTTTGCCCGCAAGGCCGCCGATGAAGTGATTTTCATGGAAGGCGGTAAAATCATTGAACAGGGCCCGCCCTCGCAATTGTTTGAAGCCCCGCAACAGGACCGCACCCGTGCCTTTCTGAACGTGATTGAACACGGAGGCGACGCATGAGCGCGTGGCTCGATTTCGCAAAGGAACATCTGCCCTATGTGCTGGAGGGTTTGCCCACCACACTGGGCTTGTGGATCTCGGCAATGGCGATCGGGGCGGTATTGGGCCTGGCCTTGGCATGGGCGCGCATTTATGGCAACCGGCCCATTTATGCGATTGCCACGGTGTATGTGGAAATCTTCCGCGGCACGCCGATGCTGGTTCAGATGTTATTCATCTATCTGGGATTGCCCGAAATTGGCATCACATTTGACCCGCTCACCGCTGCTATTATTGCCATTGGCCTCAATACCGCGGCCTATCAGGCGGAATATTTGCGCGGTGCCGTGCGCTCCGTTCCTGCCGGGCAAATGACGGCGGCCCGCGCCCTGGGCATGGGCCAGTTTCAGGCCTTTACCACCATCATCCTGCCCCAGGCCTTGCGCCGGGTTATTCCGCAATGGTCCAACGAGGCGATTTTGGAACTGAAATATACCTCCATCGCCTATGCCATCGGCGTCACCGAAATTACGGCGCGTGCCGAAAAAATCGGTTACGAGACCTTTCAGTTTTTCGAGGTCTTTTTGCTGATCGCGGCGATTTATGTGGTCCTGACCAGCATCGTTGCCCAACTTTTGCAATTGCTGGAAAAGAAAGTGTCGGTCCCCGGCCTGTAAGCACAATTGCATCCCACCAACCAAGCCCGTATTCAAACCCCCGCCAAGATTATATGGCGGGGGTTTTGCGTTGGTGTCATTCAAGTCAGAATTTCATCGCCGGTGGGAGCACCGATATCGGCAAAAGCCATCCAGCTTCGACATTCCACTTGCCGTGGAACCCGCTGATCCAGGTGCCTCAATCGCTGAGATTGCCGGCAAATCGCCGCTCCACCGAACATGAAGATTTCCTCCACGCTTTCTCGACAGACCGGGCGTATCTCCGTTTTCGCCAGCACGGTATCGGCAAACAGAACCGTTCCGTTTCCCAACGCGCTGGATTTGACGGAGAGCTTTTCAGAAATGAAAAAATCAACAAGTGAACAATCGCCGGTGAAATCGCCCTTTTACAGCGCGGATATCCCGGCAGGCTTTGGCCTTTTGGTTCCTCATTGCCATACATTTCGCGTTTCCGGGCATTGCAGTGTCGCATGCACAAGGATGACGCACTGATGCACGCCTATTGCGATTTTGATGGCACGATCGCGACGATCGACGTGACGGACGCCGTTCTCGGGCAGTTTGCTGCGCCGGAGTGGCGCGACATAGAGCAGGCCTGGGAAACAGGGCGGATCGATGCGCGGCACTGCATGAGCGCACAAATCACGCTCATCCAAGCGACCATGACCCAAATTGATGAATTTCTCGACACGGTCGAAATCGATCCTGAATTCCCTGAATTCGTCCGCTGGTGCGCGAGAAATGCGATCCCCGTAACCATCGTCAGCGACGGGGTTGATCGTTTTATTCACCGCGTCTTGTCCCATAATGGCCTTGGCCATCTCGACATTATCGCCAATCGCCTTTGTGTCGAAAAGAACGGGACCGGCTTCCATTACCGGCTGGAAGCACCGTTTATGCAGTCCGCCTGCCAAGCCAGGTCGGGGGTCTGCAAATGCGCCGTCGTCGCATCGAACAGCCCGCACATCTATGTCGGCGACGGGCGCAGTGATTTTTGTGTTTCGACCCATGCGGACCTGCTTTTCGCCAAGCACACACTTGCCACGCATTGCACCGGCAATTCCATCCCGTTCGTGCCCTACACGACTTTCAAGGATGTCCAAGCAAAAGCCGCTGCACAGCTGCAGCACATCTACACCGCCCACGAAGTGGGTTCCCCCCTTCCCAAAACTGCCTGATCAGGAAAAAGAAAGTGCATTCACTTATCAAGCCGATTGACGTCCAGGATGACATCACATCCGAAGACGAACTCCGTCACCTCGAGGCAATCTATTGCTCCCACGGTGACACCGTCCACTACACCGATCATCCCAAATTTTTCACCGGGTGTGAGGGGTCTTTCATGTATGACGAGACGGGTACAGCCTTCCTCGATCTGCAGATGTGGTACTCCGCGGTCAATTTCGGGTATCGCAACCCCCGCCTTAATGCGGCAGCCCATCGCCAGCTCGATACCCTGCCCCAGGTCGCCTCGCAATATCTCCATCGCGAGAAGGTCGAACTGGCAACGATGATCGCCCAGGACGCGGAAAGAAAATTCTGCCGCAAGGGGCGCGTGCATTTCAATGTCGGCGGTGCGCAGGCTGTCGAAGACTCGCTAAAACTTGTCCGGAACTATTCGGGCGGCAAAAGCATGATGTTTGCTTTCGAGGGCGGTTATCATGGTCGCACCCTCGGTGCCACCTCCATCACCTCTTCCTACCGTTATCGCCGCCGTTACGGCCATTTTGGGGAACGCGCCCAATTCATCGAATTTCCATATCACTTTCGCGGCCCGAAAGGCATGTCGAAAGAGGAATATGGTCACTATTGTGTCCAGAAATTCGCCCGCCTTTTTGAAAGCGAATATAACGGTGTCTGGGACCCGAAAGCCGGAAAATCCGAATATGCGGCCTTCTATATCGAGCCGATCCAGGGCACCGGTGGCTACGTTATTCCGCCCATGAACTTTTTCGTCGAGTTAAAGAAGGTGCTCGATGAGCACGGCATTCTTCTTGTCGTCGATGAAATCCAGATGGGCGTTTATCGCACCGGCAAACTCTGGTCGATCGAACATTTCGGTGTTTCCCCCGATATTCTGGTGTTCGGCAAGGCGATCACCAACGGCCTTAACCCGCTATCGGGCATATGGGCGCGTGAGGAAATGATCAACCCGACGGTTTTCCCGCCCGGCTCCACGCACTCCACCTTCGCCAGCAACCCGATGGGAACGGCCGTCGCCCTTGAAACGCTCAAAATGGCCGAGGAAGAGAATATCGGTGCCAGTGTTCTGGCGAAGGGTGCCGTCTTCCTCGATGGTCTGCAGCAATTGCAGCGCAAACACGCGATCGTCGGCGAAGTGGACGGGCTCGGCCTTGCACTTCGGATGGAAATTTGCCGCGACGACAGCTTCACGCCGGACAAGGCCACGCTCGACTGGATGTCTGATGAGGGCATGAAGGGCGACATGATCGTGAACGGGCGCAAACACGGCCTGGTGCTTGATGTCGGTGGGTACCACAAGAACGTCATCACCTTCGCGCCAAACCTCAATATCTCTTTCGACGAGATCAATCTGGCAATCGAGCTGCTTGACCAGCTTCTGACCCGCGCCGAACGGAGATAATCTCGTGGACACACTTCTGCTCCATCTCGACGATGCCCTACTTTTGCAGCCAACCTTTGTTGATGCCGCACTTTCGGTGAGCGCGCGCGAGGTTGACGAACGACGCTGTGGAAGCGCCGTTCGTCTCTGGAGCAGGAGAGAGTCGCTCGATCTGTTAAAACCCAGTATCGCGCGCCCCGTCGGCGCACCCGCGTCCCCCCGACTGTGTTTTCTCGGATCGGGCGACTTTCATCATGTTTCAGCCTTGCTGATTGCCGAAGCGGCAGAAAGCTTCGATGGACCTTTGACAGTCATCCATATCGACAACCATCCGGACTGGGTCAATTTCGACAATGGTGTCCATTGCGGCTCATGGGTCAACGAGGCCGCGAAACATAGAAACGTTCAAAAAATCATCACGCTTGGTGTCTGCAGCACGGACCTGCAATCGCCGGAGCGCAAAAGAGCAAACCTGGATAATCTGACCACCGGCAAGCTTGAACTCTACCCTTACGACCACCGGCCCAGCCGCGTCAAACATGACTATGGCGACAGCCCCAGCTATATCCAGTCGGGCGGTCATCTCATTTGGTCGACCATGAAAAAGATCGGGCTCATTGCATTCAGGGCGCACCTGCTGTCGAGGATATTCACATCCAATGTCTATATCACCATCGACAAGGATTGCCTGTCTCAAGACGATGCCATCACCAATTGGGATCAGGGCCAATTACGGCTTTCAACGATCCTTGAGCTGTTAAGCGACATCGCGACACGACATCGCATCGTCGGGGCGGATATCATTGGTGATTATTCATCACCGACCTATAGCGGCCCCCTTCTTACACGCCTTCTAAAGCAGGGGGAAATCTTGATCGACCAGCCTCTGCGCGCGCCAGATGCGGTGATAACCCGCGATCGCAACACCCTTACCAACCTTATTCTTTTAAAGTCCTTTTCGGAAATACTGGCATGACGGACGGGCTCAATAAAACAATGCTTGCTCTTATTATGTTTTGCGTGCTGACGGAGGCCGGCAGGGAAATCTGCTTTAAATTCGCCTCGGCCAAAGAGCGGGGCAACATTTATCTCCATCCGTGGACGTTAACCGGGATCGTGTTCTGGGGCGTAGAGCTCGTCGCCTGGACCTATGTCCTTGCGCATGTTCCGCTTTCCATCGCATTCCCGCTAATGGCCTCAAGCTATGCCGTTATCACTATTTTCGGGGCCATCCTGTTCGGGGAAGCCATCAGTCTGCGCCATTCCATCGGTGTTGCGCTGGTATCGGGCGGCGTCATCTGCGTGGGAGTATCAGGAATATGACGCTTTCTTTCACCCACGCACAATCCCGCTTTGCGCGCACTTGCCTGCCTGCTTTGGCAGAAGAAAAAATGTCCATATTCAACCCGTCAAATGATGGCCTGTCTTTTTTCCAGGAGGGTACGAACGGCAAGGCCGTCATGCTCGTGCATGGCATGAGCGGCGCCCCTGGCGAAATGCGCTTGGTCGCACGGCAGTTCCGGCGCAGGGGGTATTCGGTTTTTGCGCCTCTGCTTGCCGGGCACGGGCATGGGGAAGCGGCCTTGCGGCGTTCCCGCTTCGAAGACTGGCTTGACAGCATCGCAACCGCCGCCGACTGGCTGGCAGCGCGCAGCGATACCGTCTTTGGTGCCGGCATCTGTGTGGGTGGCAAGCTGGCACTTCTTGCATCGCATATGACATCGTCCCCGATCCAGTCGGTCGCGCTTTATTCCCCCTGCTTTCACTTCGACGGCTGGAATGTTCCCCGTTATTACGCAATCCTCTCACCGCACATCAGATGGATCATGATGATCCCCTTCATCGATCGCCTCAACTTCAGCGAAACGCCTTCCCTTGGCATCAAGGACGCGCGCCTGAGGCGCATCATTGCGGGCATGGAAAATGACGGCATTCTCAGCCGTTTCCCCGGGCGCGGCCTCATCGAAATGAACCGGCTCGGCCGTCATCTCAAAGAGCGTCTGCCTGCGATCACCACCCCATCCCTCATCATCCATTCAACCGAAGATGATCTCAGTGGCCCGGACCACGCCCGCTACATCGCCGCAAAGCTTGGCGGACCAAAGGCGCTGCACTGGTTGAATAACAGCTATCACATGATCCACGTGGACAGAGAGCATCGCAAGGTCGCCGATCTCTCCGCACAGTTTTTCGAGAAAAAACATGCTTTTAGAAACCCGATTTGAGATTGACGACGGGGCGGGTATCCATCCCCAAAACCTCGAATTTCTGGTCCATGACACGCTTGCGACCATCGACAGGGAGGCCTGGGATGCGTGTTTTAAGGCAGATATAGAGCGCTACGATTATTTGCTTGCAGTCGAGCAGGCGAACCTTACCGGTTTCGAATGGCGCTACGCGACGATCAGTTATTATGGGGTCATCATTGCCGCCGCGCCGATTTTTCTATGCGATTACCATCTGGAAACGACGCTGGAAAGAGGACGCCTCACGTCCCTTGTCGAAGGCATTCGCAAAATATTCCCCCGCTTCTTGTCGCTCCGGCTTGCCTGTATCGGCTCTCCCTGTACAGAATGCGCAAGCATCGGCATGCATCCTGATATTCCCGGCGCTTGGGAAGCTGATGTCATGGCCCATTTACTGGAATGCACGGAACGATGGGCGCAAATGTCAGGATACGGCCTGTTTGCGCTAAAAGACGTGCCGATGCCTCTTGGGCAAGCGCTTTCGACAGCGATCCACAGGCGCGAATTCGTCACCATGCCCGGCTTGCCAACCGCATGGCTGGGCATCGACTTTCCCGATATTGACACCTATCTCGCCAGATTGTCTTCTTCGACACGCAAGGATATGCGCCGCAAATGCCGTGCCGCCATAAAAGTTAAAGTGGAGAGGGTCACCGAACTTGGCGACATGTTGCCCCGCTTTCTCGAACTTTACCATGATACCCGCAACCGCAGCGAATGGCAGTTCGAAGAACTGACGTCGGACTATTTCACCGGTATCCTGTCAAACCTGCCCGAAAATGCGTTCTGCACCGTCTATCGCGTTGACGACGAGATTCTTGCCTTCAACCTGCTTTTGCATAACCGCGATATGCTTATCGATAAATTCTTCTGCATGGATGCCATCCGTGGCAGGCCTTACAATCTTTATTATGTCAGCTGGTTCGAAAATCTTCGCTTTTGTCTCGAACATGGGCTGACCCGATATCAAAGCGGGCAGGCCTATTACCTGAACAAGCTCCGCCTTGGCAGTACGCTGACGGCGAACGCCATGTTTTTCCGGCACCAAAACCCGGCTCTGCACACGGTGCTGAAATGGATTGCCCCGCTTTTCAGCGCCGATGGATTAGAGAAACCATGAAGGATCTCCCAACACTTTGGCTCTCCATCCCGTTGTTGAACACGCTGCAGCAGATTTTTCTCAAAGAAAGCGCAGACCATTTTTCCGGCCAGTTTGGCATCACATGGATCGTCGAACTTGTCTTATCCCCGTGGTTCATTCTCGCCATCATCGCCGAAATCGTCTGTTTCGTACTGTGGCTACGTGTCCTTGCCCGAACTGATCTGTCAAAAGCGTTTCCTCTTTCCGCGATCAGCTATGTTTTCGTGCTTGCAAGCGCATGGCTTTTCTATTCCGAACAGGTCTCTGTCCTGCAATTGGCTGGCAGCGCGCTGATTATTGCGGGTGCCTGGTGCATCTCAACCGCACCTGGCGAAAAGCCGCTACCGGCTTCTTCGGCCAAATCTGCACCGTGACGGTGCTAAATCTGAAGCCTGAACGGGTCTTGGGGGACGTCATGAATACAACAGCATCCATTCGAATTGTCGGATCGGCGATCGGCAAAAGGGATCAACGACGATTTTTCCAGGTAATGCGTGTTTCATGTGGTCCAAAATGAATAAGGTACACCTTGATTGCTGCAATCGTTCAAGGGCGAATTGCAATGTGACCTTAAAGCGGTGCCGCTGGATCTTGATGGCCCTGCTTCTGTCGTCCTGCGCTCAAGGGCGGCTGCCCTTTTCGGACATCGCACCGTCGGCATTACCGCCGGAATTTGCGCAGATGAGCGGGCAGCGACCCAATTTAAAAAGCGAGGCCTGGTGGCTCGCCTTCAATGACCAGCAGCTCGACGCCATTGTGGCGCGTGTTCAGCAGGGGAACCTGACAGTCGCACAGGCCCGCGAGCGACTGGCGGCGGCCGCCGCCATTGCGCATTCTGCATCTTCCGATTTTCTGCCCAATGTCGGCCTGTCGGCTTCTGCAACGGGTTCAAGTAGCAAGACGAAGGTTGACGACATTTCCCGCCGTCCACTCCAGCTCAATCTTGAGACCGGATGGGAAATCGCCCTTTTCGGGCAGGACAAACTGGCCCAGCAATCTGCCGATCTGGAGGGGCGCATGGCCGCGGAAGACGTTAATGCCGCCAAGCTCTCCGTCATCGCAGAGGCCGCAACAAGCTATATTCGCTTACGGGCATTGCAGCACCAGCGGCAAAATGCCGATCTTGTTTCCTCCATCAAGGCAAAAGCCAGCGATATAGCGACCGTGCGCTTTCGCAGCGGATTGGCGACAATGCTCGACGCACAGTCAGCGACCGATGACAGTGCCGCGATGGCGCAACAAAAACGTGTTCTCGACAATGCTATTGCAGACGAAATCCAGCGCATTGCCGTGCTTCAGGGTGTCGCGACAGAAGATGCAGCATTGTCAGTCATAAAGCCGCAACCCGTGGCCCGCAAAGTGCTGGTGAAGGCAATCCCGGCCGATATACTGCGCCAGCGTCCGGATGTCCGACGGGCTGAATTCGCCGTCCTCAAGGCGGGCGCCGAGGTGGGCATTGCAACGTCCGATCTTTATCCCAAACTCCATCTTTCGGGAATGATTGGCATCGGCTCGCCCGTCTCCGGGTCCATTTTCGGCGTCATGGGCGGTCCGTCATTACAGATCCCCCTGTTCGACTACGGCAAACGGCTGGATGTCGTCGAAGCGAAAAAAGCGCAATTGCGTGAAGCCGTCGCGGCCTACCGACAGGCGGTACTTGTTGCTCACGGCGAAGCCTCCTCGGCCTTGCGTGCGCTTCTCACCGCGCGGCTTGAAACAGCGCGTGCAAGATCAGCCCACTTAACGGCTGAAAAAGGCTCGGTTGAAGCTTTATTACTGTCCCGCGAAGGACTATCGGACCCCTCCATCGTGGTCGCCCGCCAACTGGCAGCCGCAGAAACCGACCGTCAACTCTCCAAGGCCACCAAAGACGAAGCAAAAGCACTGATCGTTCTTGCAAGGGCGACGGGCGGAAGTTTGGGCGCTGGGACACAGGAAATCGCAACCTCCCCTGATAAACGGAGGAAAAACGGATCATGACGATCTCGATTGCGCGCAAGACTTTGATCCACGAATGGCGCCGTTTTTTACCCGCAACGATCGCAATCGCCTTCTCTGGCGTTCTGATGACAGTTCAGGGGGCATTATTGCTGGGCATCGTGGGGGCCAATAGCCTTTATGTCACGCAATCCACCGCCCAATATTGGGTAGGATTTCCCGGCACACAAAGCGTCGATCTCGGGCGTACAATTCCGGCGGGTGTGGCGACAAATCTCTATGCCGAGCCAGCAATTTCACATGTGGAGCCCGTTCTGTTCGGCTCCGGCGACTGGAGAGGCCCCCACGGGAGTGGCGGTGTTAGTGTTACCGTGCTCGGTATCGATACCGCACATGACGCCGATGCGCTTGCGCGCATCATTCCCGCTTCGCTGCGAAACGAATTGAACGAGCCCGGCACGATTGTCGTGGACATTGCCGACGCATCAAAGCTTTCCACACAAAAGGGCGGCATTGCCGAAGTGAACCGGCACTCGGTGCGGATCGTCGGCTATATTGACGGCCTTCGCGGGTTGGGAGGCGTCAATGTCGTGGCATCGCTGCAAACGGCCCGCAATCTTGATCACAGCCTGCCGGGCGACAGCGGTGCGACCTATTTCCTCTATGATCTCAAACCGGGCACCAATGGCCCCGCCATTCAGGCGCGACTAAATAGTGCTGCCGACATACGCCGCTTCGAAGTCTGGTCGGCCGAAGACCTCGCATCAATGACGACGATGTATATGCTGCTGGATTCCGGGGCGGGAATTGCGTTCATTTTCGCAACATTGATCGCAATCATGATCGGTGCGGTGATAACGAGCCAAACCTTGATGAGTGCCGTGGCAGGAACCGTTCCCCAATATGCCACCTTAAGAGCCCTCGGCGTGCCCTTCGACCGGCTGCGCTTCATCGTCATCGAACAGGCAGGTTGGGTCGGTCTTTTCGGCTTTGTCATCAGCCTGTTTCTAAGCATGGCCATCGCCCTGATGGCGGCTTTTTACCGGGTTCCTTTCGAATTGCGCTTCAGCATCATCGCCTCCGCCTCAACGGTCGTACTTCTTGTCGCGGCTTTCGCCTGTCTCCTCGCGATACATCGTTTGCGCGATACTGATCCCGCTACGCTTTTAAGGTGAACCATGGTGCCAGTCCTCAGCGCGCGTAATATCGGTAAGTCATTTACGATACAAAATATCCATATGCAGGCATTGTCAAATGTCTCGGTGGATATCTTCGCTGGCGAATTCACCCTGCTGATCGGACCGTCAGGCTGCGGAAAAAGCACGCTCCTTGCCATCCTCAGCGGCATGACCAAAGCAGACGCAGGATCTGTTAGCGCCGGGGATGTCATGCTGTCGTCCTTGAGCGACAAGGCCCGGGATGAATTTCGCCTGAAGAATTGCGGCTTTGTTTTTCAGGGCTTCAATCTTTTCCCCGGCCTGACCGCGGTTGAGCAGGTGCAGATACCTCTCGATTACATGTCAGTTCCGCCGATAGAGGCCCGTAAACGGGCCGTCGATGCGCTGGCCCGCGTGGGTTTGTCAAAGAAAAGCCATCTGCGGCCAGCGGAAATGTCCGGCGGTGAAAAACAGCGCGTCGCGATTGCCCGCGCCATTGTCAAAAAACCGGCCATTCTATTCGCAGATGAACCGACGAGCGCCCTCGACAGTGAAAATGGGCGTAACATCGTCGAGATTCTCCAATCCATTGCAAAAGACTCCGGGTCGGCGGTGTTGTGTGTGTCGCACGACATGCGTCTCGTCAAGCAGGCTGATCGTGTCCTCCAGATGGAAGACGGGCGCTTTTTCAGGGACGTCCGCTCCCTCTCCGGTCAGAGTTCCACAGGATCTTGACGTCATGAAGTTTTTACCTCGTATCAAACGTCCGGCAGTAACAATAATTTCCGCAGGCCTGATCGGCGTGGCGCTGTTATATTTCACCGCACTTTCCCCAAGCGCACAGGAAGGCCCCGACCGACCGGATCTGGTCGGCCCCGCCATCCTGGCTGCTGCAAGAGGGGTCGTGGATATTCCGGGCGGTCTTTTTCGGGTCACCTCCCCCCGGGATGGTATCGTCGCATCCTTGCTGGTGCATGAGGGCGATCAGGTCAAGGCGGGGGACGTGATGGCGATACTCGATTCAAGTCAGGAGACGTTGTCGGTAAAAATCGCATCGGAGGAAGCCCTCCAGGCCGAAGAGCAACATAATCTTTTGCAAATGAAGATGAAAAATCTTTCGCGCCAGGCAGACCGGGTTAAACGCGCCGCAGCGGCAAATGCCGTCTCGGCTCAAGCCCTTGATGACGCCCTGGCCGCCAGGGACAATCTCGCTGGCGAGTTAAAGGTGGCCGCCTCGGTTCTTGCTGTCGCCAGAATGCGACGTGATATTACCAAGCGTGAAGTCGAAATACGCACAATTCGCGCTCCCGTTGACGGTTTGATTATTCGACAGGGTATCAAGGTTGGAGAATTTGCCGCAGCAAACGGGGCAACAGTGGTTTTCACGCTTCTTCCCAAAGGCCCCAAGATCGTAAGGGCCGAGATTCCCGAACAGTTTCTCGACAATGTCAAACCCGGAACAGCTGTTAAGGTGGTTGCGGAAGACAGAATTGGGCAGGCCTATCAAGGCCGCATCAGCCGCGTTTCTCCCGTTTTGATGCAATCAACCGGCATATCCGGCGAACGCAACGACAGTCGCACCGCCACTTCGACAGTTATGCTAAGCCCCGACGCTCCGTTTCGGGTAGGACAGCGCGTCATTATTCGTGTCTATAAATAACGTCAAAGGCCGTGACATCGCCCCGGACAAATCTGCGATCACCCCCCGTCACATTATATGGGGCGGGGGTTTTGCCTTGGCACCTTCAGGTCAGAATTTCATAGCCTTTGGGCGTCACCACCACCGTATGCTCATATTGCACGGTGGGCGCACCGGTATCAGCATATAGCGTCCAGCCATCGTTCTTGTCTTCATTCGCCCATTCCGAGCCCAGCGATAAAAACGGTTCGATGGTAATCACCTGGCCCTTTTTAAGGGTGCGGCGTTCGCGCGGTTCATCCCAGGTGGCGATGGTTTTAGGGTCTTCATGCAGTGACCGTCCGACCCCGTGACTGGCCAGATTACGGATCAGGGTATAGCCGTTTTTGCGGGCGAAATTCTCCACCGTCAGGCCGATTTCACGCAAAGGCGTTCCATGACGCACGGTCTGCACGGCACGCATCATGACCTTTTTGCCATCATGGCACAGTTTTTCAATTTCCGGCCGGCTGGCTTCAAAGCCGCCCAGCACAAAACTGGCCCCGGTATCGGCAAAATAGCCATCAAGCGAAGCCGACACATCGACATTGACCAAATCCCCGCGCTGCAAAACACGCGGACCGGGAATGCCATGTGCCACCACTTCATTGACACTAATACAAGTGGCTCCGGGAAAGTTATATTCCCCTTCCGGTGCGGAAATCGCCCCCGCACGGTCCATCATCGCCCGGCCGATATCATCAAGCTCGGCTGTGGTCATGCCCGGCGCGGCAGCGGCACACATGGCATTGCGAATTTCGCCGCACAAACGCCCGATCCGGCGCATGGCGACAAGGTCTTTTTCGTTTTTGATCGTCATAAAAAGGCTATGCGACGTCAGAATGGCAAAGTCAAGAATGCAGCCCGTCGTAAACAGGGCCTCCCCTTGCAAAAATCACACTGGCAGATCGCCATATGCCCCTTATGCTAGGGGGCGAAACGTCCTTAAAAAAACATGGCAACGGATAACAAACATGACCATGACCGACATGACCTATTGGCTGGAGCTTACCGGCGTTGCGGTTTTTGCCGTAACCGGTGCGCTCGAAGCCTCCCGCCGGCAAATGGATATTGTCGGCTTTATCCTGATTGCCACCTTTACCGGCATTGGTGGCGGCACAGTACGCGATGTCATTACCGGCGAAACCCCGGTTTTCTGGATCCGCGACCCCGCCTGGATCATCACCTGCATTGTCAGCGCAATTGTGGTTTATTTCACCGCCCATCTGCTTGAACGGCGCTATATCGCGCTATTGTGGCTTGATGCGCTGGGGCTGGCAATGTTTGGCGTGACCGGGGCCGCAATTGGCCTGAACCTCAATCTCTCGCCACTGGTTGCCATCATTCTGGGCATGATCAGCGCCACCTTTGGCGGCATGGTCCGCGATGTGGTCTGTAATGAATTACCCCTCATCCTGCGGCCCGAAATTTACATTACCTCGGCCCTACTGGGCGCCTTGATCTATACCGTCGGCACGGCAATGCTTGAATTGCCCAAACAGCCTGTCGCCCTTGTTGCCTTTCTGTGTGCCTTTGCCCTGCGCGCAGCAGCCCTTAAATTCCGGCTCAGTTTCCCGGTCTATCGGGCGCGCCCGGGGCGGGAATATTAATCGGCACTATTCACGGCAGGTGGCTTAAGGCACCGGATCGGGAAAGACCGCGTCAAAAGGGGCAAAGGACAGGGCCTAAACCCCGTCTGCCCGCCTTTTGAAAAATGATTCGGTATTTTATTGATAAAACACATTTTCCATGATGTAGTCAGCAAAGATATTTGCAGGGTTGCATGGGCACCATTCATGCGTGTTATGCGCCCCTCTTCAAACCCCATGAAAAATAACAGGCCAATTTAATGCTTGAACAATCAATCAACGCCCAGGACATTCTGCCTCACGACAGCACCACCGCCCTTCTGATTGGCCGGGTCTGGGACCCGCGCGCCAAGGGGCCAACACCAGTTTTGCTGGTCAATGGGTCACTGCACGATATCAGTGCGCTTGCGCCCACCACCAGCCAGCTTCTTGAACGCGAAGACCTGGTTGCACAGCTTGCCAAGGTGGATGATTTTCCGGTTCTCGGCCGTCTTGATGATGTTCTTGCCAACAGCACACCCGATAGCGATGCTGGCAAAATGCACCTGCTCGCCCCCAATGACATTCAGGCCGTCAAGGCCAGCGGTGTGACCTTTGTCTCCAGCCTGCTTGAACGCGTGATCGAGGAACAGGCCCGCGGTGATTCCTCCAAGGCCGACCAGATCCGTCGCGAAATCACCGAAATTATTGGCGAAGACCTCTCGCAAATTCAGCCGGGCTCGGAAAAAGCCGCCGACATTAAAAAGGTGCTGCTCGAAAAAGGGGCCTGGTCGCAATATCTCGAAGTCGGTATTGGCCCGGATGCGGAAATTTTCACCAAGGCCCCGCCGATGTCGTCGGTCGGCCAGGGCGCGAATGTTGGCCTGCATCCGATTTCGCACTGGAACAACCCGGAACCCGAACTGGTCCTGGCTGTTACCTCAAGCGGTCGCATTGTTGGGGCAACCCTGGGCAATGACGTCAATCTCCGCGATGTCGAGGGGCGCTCTGCCCTGTTGCTGGGCAAGGCCAAGGACAATAACGCGTCCTGCTCGGTCGGGCCGTTCATCCGCCTGTTTGATGGCAGCTTCACCCTTGAAAATGTCAAATCGGCCGATATTGCCCTGACGATTGACGGTGAAGATGGCTTCCATCTTGAAGGGGTCAGCTCCATGAGCAAAATCAGCCGCTCGCCCGAAAGCCTGGTTGGGCAGGCGATTGGCAAGCATCATCAATATCCCGATGGTTTCATGCTGTTTTTGGGCACCATGTTTGCCCCGGTCCAGGATCGCGGGGCCAAGGGCGCGGGCTTTACCCATGAAATGGGCGATATCGTCAAAATCTCGACCCCGCAATTGGGCGCGCTGGTCAACCGGGTGGATCGCTCCGATAAAATCACCCCCTGGACCTTTGGCATCACGGCCTTGATGTCCAACCTCGCCCAACGCGGCCTGCTGAAATAAGCCTCACGCTCTTTGGCATCAAATGCACAAAACCCCGGCATCCGTTTTTGAATGCCGGGGTTTTGTTTATTTTCGATCCTGCGCGATGGCAGATCGGCGGTTTATCAGTTTGCCGCCTTCATCGCCGCACGTTCGACCAGACCATTCCAGTTGCCATTGGAAATCAAATGGCAATAAACCAGATGCAGCCAGCCGCGCTTGCGCCACGCCAGGAAGGTTTCATCATCCAGTTCGTTGAACTTGGCTTCGTCAATCACTTTGAAACCCGACAGGCTCAGCTTGCTGCCATCGGGCAATGTCGCATCGGCACGGTTTTCCACCAAAAGGCCCGCTTCGGTAATCGCCTTAAGGAATTCTGCGGTTGCGGCATAATGCGCCTGATAATCGCGGCAGAAATCCAGCGCACCCTGCGTCATTTGGGACGGTTCACCATCAACAAAGAACGGGTTTTCTGTACCTTCAACAACGGTTTTGGCATCTTCATCGACGCAAAGGGTGTATTGGCTTTTGTCTTCATTTTCAAAAAAGATGAAGGGATAACGGCGGATATAGGCTGGCACATAGGTGCCCGGTGTCCAGTTGCCCTTGTCATCAACCATCAGGTTTTCAGATGCGCGCAAGCCAAGCAGCGCGACCATCTGGGTCTGGGCACCATCGGTAAACAGGATCGGGTAATTCTTGCAGACCATCGGCAATTCGGTCGCCACGATGGGCACCGAATTGGTGCCGGCGGCAAATAAAAAATCCGATGTCGGCGTCAGGGACGTATTGCCATGCCGTTCGGCCAGCACCGCACGCGGTTTGCTGTAAAACAGCGGCAATGCGCTTGCTGCGGGCGCAGCAGTAGCTGCCGCACCCGTTTTTGCCACACCGTTCGTTTTGCTTTCTTTAGCCACGAGCCTTCCTCACTTCATTCACTGTGTTTGACGCTTTCCAGTCGAATTATTGATCATTCGTCTGGATCAAATCGCGATCACTTGACTGCCCGCCAACAACACCGGGCTGATTGCCGCCATTGGAATTTGTACCGCCATCCGGTGCATTGCCACCAGCATTATCGCCACCGCCAAGGCCTGCGCCAGAACCTGCCGTGCCGCCAGTGCCGGTCGTTCCCAGTCCACTGCCGGACCCAAATCCACCGCCTGTCGACAAGGCGCTATCAACCGCGCTGCCGGCCGGGTTCACCGTCACCCGACCGCCACCTGTAAAGGTGTTCGGTGTGTTAATCACCGCCGGGCTTTGATCTACCGAAATGCTGCCAGGGTTTGTTCCCACATTAAGAACAGTCGGGGCGGCAAAAGCGGCAACAACGTTTGGCGTGACACCGCTCGTCGACTGGTCATTCAGGTTAAACAGCGCATCAACCTGCGGGGTGCTTGGCGGTTTGGGCAACGGGGCCGTTTTGGTTGCGGCAGGCGGTAATTCGCGATTACGCCAGAAGGCATCATTGATGAAATAAGGCGCAAATTTTAGCGGCCCGATTTCATAGGATGCGTCAAAACCGGAAATACCGCCAATCGTCCCATACAGGTTTGCCGTACCGGCCACCGCGACATTCAGGGATTTCACATCAATCTTCTGATCAGACGTCCCTTCTTTCGAACCAATGCGGATATCCCCCGTGCCCGAGGTCATGACCAGATCGGTCGAGGCCCCAATCAGCCCGGCAATCGTAATGTCATCACCACTGCGGATGGTTACCTTGCCCGACGGCAGGGTTGCAATGGCGCCTGAAATCGACTGCGGCTTGACCGCAATTTCATCAAGCGGGTCGGTATCTTCGACCAGTTTCAACTTGCCCAGCGTGATGGGCCCGTTGCTCGCCGTGATGTTCGCCGGCAGCAACAATTTAAGACCACCGGTATAAATCAACCCGTCCAGAACCGAGATACTGGCAGTGCGGGCAAACTCGGTCACACCATTTTCGCCTGCATTGATCGTCAGCTTGCCAAGCGCGCTGGTATCACCCAGGGCTTCATCAAAGACGGTTTTGTTATCACCGGTCTTAAGCGTCAGATCGGCATGGGAAATGCTGTTCACCGTCCCCTTGAGCAGAAGCGTACCATTCACAGCGCTGATTTCCGTATCATCCGCAATGCTGGTTTTACCCGTGATCGCGAAATCACGACCCGACTGATAAGTGCCCTCAAGGGTCGTGATACCGGCATAAGACTGATCGCTGCCGGTGGTGACATCATGCAGGGCAATCGTCCCACCGGAAATGGTCAGGCTGTTACTGTTCGAGACAGCCCCGTCAATCGCCACGTCACCACTGCCGGCTTTCATGATGACATCGTTGTTATCACCACTAAGGGTGCCTTTCAGGGTAATGGCACCATTTGCCGCACTGGTATCGAACGTGGTGGTTTCAATCTGCGGCAAGGCACGCACCTGAATTTGCGCGCCCAAAATGGCATTGCCATCCACCAGGATAGACCCCGCCGTCAAATCGCCGCCGATACGGGTGGTTTGACCGGTATAGCTTTGGGCCCCTTTGGTGCTTACAGCACTCACCATCATTTGCGGGGCAATCAGTTCAACACTCGAACCGGCACCGGTATCCGTGTAATTATCAAAGAATTCAATTGTGTCGCTGGCTTCTACTTTCAGCTGGGTTGCATTGCCCGTGATCGTGCTCATGAAGCGGACCTGGCCCCCTTCATTCTCATTCATGGCCTTAAGGCTTGTTGCACCCGCCTTCAGGGAAGCCGCACCACTGATTCTGATATTACCAATTTCGCTTTCAATCGACGCTGGCAGGGTAATATGACGTCCGCCGACCTGTCTGAAATCGTCAACGACTTTGACATTGGCATCAGATGCAAAAGCAATCTGCCCATCGGTCACCTGCTCTGCCTGGCTGGCAGCAGATGTCAGCGTCAGATATTGCAGAGTTTTCGTTCCACCGATCGCCCCGTTGAAATTCATCTCGCCAGAACCGGAATTAACTTCCAAACCCTGACCTTTTTCACTGTCGTTTGTGCTACCGAAGGTCACATTGCCGTTGTTTGACGAAGTATTGATCGTCGTGGTGGCGTTCCTGTCTAACAAGGCCGCCCCGGTTACCTTAAATTCCCCGCCAGAAACATACGCGCCTTTGAGGTTTGCAGCACCGGTATAAATCTGGCTACCAGAAGAGGTAACGTCCCCAATCGTCATATTCGCGCCCGTCAGGGCAAGATTGGCGATTTTAACTGTCGCCGATGCGATGGAAACA
>JBNKVZ010000041.1:0-30316 GCA_050299455.1 Thalassospira sp. | reverse complement strand
GGCTAGCGGTGGCGGCTGGGAATACTATTGGACGCTGTTTCCGATTTCAGCCCAAAAAGAGCTGCAAAGGCGCGAGATTGCGCGGAAGAAAAAAGAGAACATGGCGCGCGGCGAACGTGGCGTCACGGAAAACCGCGTTGACTGGGAATGGTTCGAGAGCCTGCCGGAAGACCGCCGCAAGAAAGCACGGGATCGCTTTGCTATCCTTGAGGCAGTCTGTGCGCTGCAACGCGGTGCATTATCAAAAGACCAGGCGGTTTACATCGTTGCCGCCCAGCAAAATGTTGGCGTTTCCACCGTCTATAACTGGTTCAAAATGGTGGAGGGGCTTGATCGCAAGGACTGGCTGCCTGCCCTTTGCCCGCGCCATACCGGACGCACGAAAACAGTGCCCTGTGACCCGATGGCATGGGAGTTTTTGAAAGCTGACTTCCTGCGCCTGTCCAAGCCCCCCTTTACGGCCTGTTATTTGCGCCTTGAAAGTGCTGCGAAAGAGCATGGCTGGTCGATCCCCGCTGCCCGCACCCTTGAACGCCGGTTAATGACCGAAATCCCCGAGCCGGTACGTGTTTTGCTGCGCGAGGGGAGCGAAAAACTCAAAATGATGTATCCGCCGCAGGTGCGGGATCGTACCGAGTTCCATGCGATGGAAGCGGTCAATATCGACGGCCACAAATGGGATGTGTTTGTGAAGTTCCCGGATGGGGAAGTCACCCGCCCGATGATGATTGCGATACAGGATTTGTATTCCAACAAATGCGTGGCATGGCGGGTGGACAAGTCGGAAAATTCCGATCTGGTGCGCCTGGCCTTTGGCGATTTGTTCCGCGATTACGGCATTCCTGACCATTGCTGGTTGGATAACGGTCGCGGCTTTGCCGCCAAGTGCATTACCGGCGGAACACCGAACCGGTTTCGCTTCAAGGTCAAGCCCGAGGAACCAAGCGGCATTTTAACCGCGCTGGGCGTGAATATTCATTGGACGACCCCGTATTCAGGGCAATCCAAGCCTATTGAACGCATGTTCAGGGATTTTTGCAATCACATTGCCAAGCACCCGGCCTTTCAGGGGGCCTATACCGGCAATAGCCCAATGGCAAAGCCTGAAGATTATGCCAGCCGGGCGATCCCGCTTGATGAATTTCTCAAGGTGGTGGGAGAAGGTATTCGCCAGCACAATGCAAGGCCAAAACGCAATACGCGCGTTTGCGGGCGTATCCGGTCGTTTGACCAGGCATTTGAGGAAAGCTACGCCAACTCGGTCATCCGCAAGGCCGCCCCCGAGCAGCTGCGCATGTGCCTGCTGGCTGCCGAACAGATCCGCACGGACAAGCGCAGTGGCCGCATCGAACTGATGGGAAATACCTATTGGTCCGACTGCCTGCATGAGCATATCGGCAAGCCGATCATGGTGCGGTTTGACCCGGATTTCCTGCATGAGAGCGTTTTTGCCTATCGCCTTGATGGCAGCTTTATTGGCGAGGTCGAGCTTTGGGAGGCCAGCGGTTTTGCTGACCGCAATGCAGCGCGGGCGCATAACCGCAAGCGTCGGGCCTTTATCAATTTGACGCGCAAGGCTGCCGAGATCGAGCGCACCTTGTCGATCGACGAATACATGCAGCTTCTGCCTGACCTTGAGGAAACAACCCCGTCACCACAACCGGCAGCGGTGCGAATGGTAACGGGTAATCTAGCCAGACAGGCCGAAGCCGCGCCAGTTTCAAATCAGGATTTACAGGAAGAGTTTTCAAGGAATTTCCGCGCTGGCCTGCAGATTTTGCAGGGTGGTCGGGAAGAGTGAGAGCGCGCCGCCGCCAAGCATAGCGCGCCCTCGTGATCAACAAGGATCGATAGGGAATTAGCATGAACACATCTGCTGGAACAGATCAGACATTTAGTGATGCGGAGATTGAAGAAATTCGCGCATCCTGCCAGGCGGTGATGGAGGCCGAAGGATATAGCCAGGCTGATGTCTCGCGCCTTGCGGGGATCAAATACGGCACCTTTACGGGCTGGTTCAAGGGCACTTATGCAGGCAACAACTCCCGTGTGGCGGGCGAAGTGCAGATCTGGCTTTCGAGCCTTGGCGAAAAGAAACGAACGGTTTCGACCGTGCCGCGTCTGCCTGACTACGTTGAAACGAAATCAACAATCGAATTCATGAGCACCTTGCAGTTTGCCCATGTTTTACCGGAGATCGCCATCATTGCCGGTGGTGCCGGAATTGGCAAAACAACCGCCTGTGAACAATATGCCCGCTCAAATCGCAATGTCTGGCTGGCGACGATGGATCCTTCGACAGAGGGGACGCACGGCATGCTGTTGGAGCTTGCCGAAGTTATGGGGGTTACAGAAAAATCCCCAACCAAGCTGGCAAAGGCCATTGTTCGCCGCGTGGAAGGGACAAATGGCCTGATCATTATTGACGAGGCGCAGCATCTTTCGACCAAGGCGCTTGACCAGGCACGGTCAATTTATGACCGGGCGCGCGGTACCGTCGGCATGGTTCTGGTCGGAAACGAAACTGTTTACCAGCGCCTCGAAGGGAATGGTCGCAAAGCCGACTTCGCCCAGTTGTTTTCACGGGTTGGGGTGCGCGTAACACAATCACGACCGCGTGGTGAGGATATGTGCACTCTCATCAAGGCCTGGGGCGTGACCGAACCTGAAGAAATCAAACTTCTCAAGGCCATTGGCCGGAAGCCGGGTGCGCTTCGCGGTATGACCAAGTGTTTGCAGCTTGCAACGCTTCTCGCCAACGGTGCCGGGGTTGCACGCGAGATTAAACATATCCGCATGGCGTGGGAGCGCCATTCTTCGAGCCCGACGGAATAGGGAGGCACGTCATGCTTAGTCAAAAACTCGCAAATGTGACAGCCGCGCTCCGCAAGATGGCGCATCAGACCGGCGGCAAGTTGAGCCTTGATGCGGCGACCACCGACATTCTGCTGACCAACCTTCAGGAGCTCGCAGACCGGGTTGAAGCCTATGAGCAAACGCACGGGCCGTTAATTGTTGGCGAAGCCAGCCTGCTTGCGATTGAGCGCGGTGTTGCGCGCGGACAGGTGGTCAATCTTGCGGATCGCCGCACAAGCCGGGCGCTGCGCCACGATTTGACGCCTGGTCCCGGAGGCGCCGCATGAAACGGTCGCGCATTCCCTTCATTCGCCTCCTCATTCAACAGGTGCGCTTTTTGCGGACCCTGCAAAGGAAGACCCAATGACCACCATGATGACCACGACGACCACGATGGCAGAGATTGAACTTAAAACGCAGGGCTATGCCGCCGCGCGTGCAGAGCTTGAGGAAGCTGTCAAGGCCCTGCAGGAAGACCTCGACAAGGTCAAGGCCCGCTATATGGGCATGATCCGCAAACAGATTGAGAGTGTGCGCGAGCATGAAAAGGATTTGCAGGACGCGATCCTTAAAGCACCCGGTCTTTTTGAAAAGCCGAAATCGCGCACTTTTGCAGGTATCAAGGTCGGTTATGCGAAACAGCCTGGTCGCCTTGAATGCCCGGATGATGACCAGCTGATCAGCGCGATCCGCAGGTTGTTTCCCGACAGTGCCAAAACGCTGATCAAAACCACCGAAAAGCCGGTCAAATCCGCCCTTTCCAACATGAATGCAAAAGACCTGAAGCGCCTTGGTGTGTCGGTGGTCGATGCCACCGATGTCGTCATTGTCAAGCCGCAAGACAGTGATGTTGACAAGCTGGTTGCGGCACTGATCGAGGAGGATTGACCATGAGCAAGCCTAAAGCGCGGGATGTGTTTTGTGTAGAGCTGGTTGATCGCAACCAGATTTACGTGATCGCCCGGTCGCCCAAGGGAGCGGTGACAGTCGCGGCTCAAAATGGTTTTGCCCCGGATCGCAGCAAGAAAGCACGTCTGGTTGATGCGCTTTTTTCCGAACGGGCGATCAATCGCAAAGCCCCAAAGCAGGAGGTCGCTTGATGTATGCCTATTGCTATGACAGCGGCGATATTCACATCGCGCCCGAGATGCCGGTCGAGGCAACGCTGTTGATGTCAGGGCCGGAAGCGATCCTGCGCTGGCGCATCGGCAACATTCGGCGGGTGCCTGGCATCCCCGCCGAAGATTATGCCGGTGAAAAGCAGGCCATCACCCAGTTCAAAAGGTTTCTTCGGGTACCGCGCCGCAAAGTGCGGGGGGCCTGAAGGCGAAAACCGGGGCCACCCAAACCTGTTACGAGCTTTTGGTTTGGCCCCGGTTCACCGCCTTAGCAACGAGCAGGTGGAAGCCTGTTCCTTGGTGCGGCGGCGAGCGGAGATGAGGGCGTTATTGCCGAAACCGTCAAGGCCGAAAGGCTGGCCGGAATGGCCCGCCGCACCACCCCGAAAAATCAGGAGCGAATGATGAAGAAATTCAAGGGCTATTTGAACCACAAACAGGTGCTGGCCGCCTGCATCAAGGCTGAATTTGATGTTGATACATCGTGTCATGACAATGGCGGCGACTGGATCACGATTTTTGGCCGGTTCGCCGATCAACCTCTGCAAATTATCTATGCCAGCTTCAATGGCAAGTTCATGGGAAAATCCCCGGAAGGTGACGTTTTCAGTGACATGAGTGCGGAGCTGGAAGGGACGGACTGGTACGACGCGATTTTGGATTTTCTTTATGTCGCGCTGGATGAACAGGCCGCCTGAAATGACCAAAACCCCTGCACATAACCCGGATGCACGCGCTGCCCTTGCTGATTTGGCGATGGTTGCTGCCGGGTTTGTGCGCGGGGATCGACCGCGTGGAGCAGCCGCGCGGGGCCGTCTTTTAACAGCCCTGCATCATGCGAATGAAGTGTTGAGTGCCGGTAAGGAAGAGGCTTTTAGCGCCGACGCCTTTGCCGACCCTGAACAGTTGATTCGGGCTTACATCGAGGCCGGTGGGAACTGGCAGAAACTTGTGGCCACTGTGAGCCGCCTATCCCTTGAAGGAGCGACCCGTCGTCATGAATAACCAGTTGATCAAAGAGTTCGTCAATTTGCGACCAACGGGGGGATTTCGCGTGATCCTTGCGGATTTTCCGTGGGAATATGAAAACTGGTCAGCGCGCGGGGAAGCGAAAAATGCGAAGGCGCATTATGACTGCATGTCGATTGAGGAGATCAAGCGGTTCCCGCTATCTGCCCTCGCAGCCAAGGATTGCGCGCTGTTTCTCTGGGTGACATGGCCTTTAATGCCGGAATGGGCACCGGCTATCGATGCTTTGGGTTTTACCTATAGCGGCCTTGCCTGGGAATGGCGCAAATATAATCCTGAAACCGGGAAATATGCCTTTGGCCCCGGTTATGGCACCCGCAAGAACCTTGAACCCTGCCTGATCTGTACGCGGGGCAATCCGTCCCTCAAATCGGAATTGCCGGATGACCTGTTCGGGGTCGGTAGGATTCCGCAAGGTGTGCGCTCCGTGCGGGACTGGATGGAATGGTGGCCGGATGACGAAATCCGCGCTCGTGCGCGCGAGCATTCCCGCAAGCCTGATGACCAGTATCACCGCATCGAAGCGATGTTTGATGGGCCGTATCTGGAACTTTTCGCCCGTCAGAAACGCAAGGGCTGGGCTGTATGGGGCAACCAGACCGACAAGTTTGGAGAGGTGGCATGAGCGGTACCTGGTACGACGATGCGCGGGCGGTGATTGCAGAGCTTCATGCGGCCCTTCCTGCGGATTTGCCCTTTCCCGAGCGGGTTAAGGCAGTGCGCGAGGCCTATCCCTACGGCGAGCGACGGCGCTGGCCTTACAAGGCATGGTGCCGGGCGCAAAGGGAGTATCTCTCCCGTTTTGTGACCGCGAAACAGCGCCCGAAAAGCCTGCCTTTGACGCCGCTTGAGCAGTTCATCGAAACATCAACCAAGTCCGAAAAAGCGAGGTAATTGAAAATGAAAAATCGTCTTTATGATTTGAATAATCATCTTTTCATGCAGATGGAGCGCCTGACGGATGAAGAGTTGAGCGGGGAAAAGCTGACCGATGAAATCCGTCGTGCAACAGCCGTTGTCAGCGTTGCAGATCAGATTGTCGAAAACGCCAAACTGCAACTGACCGCCCAAAAATTCATCGTCGAACATGGAGAGCTGGCACGCGACGTCTTGCCGATGATCGATGCGCCAAAGGAGACCTTGAAATGAAAGGTCATGCAATTCCTTACAGCAAGACAGAGCTCCAGTTTATTGAGGCGCGCAAGTCAATGCCACGCCGGGAACTGCATGCTGAATTTGTTCGGGTGTTTAATCGTAGTGATGTGTCGCTGATCGCGCTGAAGTCTTTATGCAAGCGCAAAGGATGGCTCACTGGCCGGACGGGTTATTTCCCAAAGGGGCATGTGCCGGACAACAAAGGCAAGTCCATGCCTTACAATCCGAACAGTGCGCGCACCCAGTTCAAGAAAGGAAATCGTCCGCATAACACGAAATTTGCGGGACATGAGCGGGTGTCAAAGGAAGGTTATGTTGAAATCAGCATTGACGAAACCAATCCCCATACAGGGTTTGAGCGCCGTTATGTCTTAAAGCATCGCTGGATGTGGGAGCAGGAAAACGGCGAGATACCGGAAGGTATGGTGCTGAAATGCCTGGATGGGAACAAGTTGAATACAGATCCGTCAAACTGGAAGCTGATCCCGATGGGTATGCAGCCGCGATTAAATGGTATTTACGGTCGCGGATATGAAAAAGCCCCGGAAAATATCAAGCCGACAATAATGGCCGTTGCGGAACTTGAGCACGCACTGGCGTTGCGCAAGAAAGATCGCGACAAACATAAAGGGGGTGCCGGGTCATGACCGCCCTTCGCAAAACCACAGCAAAACCGAAAAAGCCGGTTGATGCCTATCGCCGCCGTTTGTATGGCAAGATCGAAGTGGCGAAGAAGGCGCTGGGCCTTGATGACGATGCCTATCGTGACATTATCGCCCGGCAATTCGCTGGCAAAACCAGCCGGACCCAGCTTGGCACAGCACAACTGATCGAACTGATCGAGCATTTCAAATCGCTGGGTTTCAAGCCGAAACGCAAAGCCCCGGCACGGGCCGGTCGCGCCCAGCTGGCCGACGGCGACAGCGCACGCAAAATCCGTGCGCTATGGATTTCCCTTTACCATCTTGCGGTGGTTTCAGACCCCTCTGAAAGGGCTCTTGCAGCCTTTATCAAACGACAGGCCGGTGTCGATGATGCGCGGTTTTTGTCTGACGCTGATGCCTTCAAGGTGATTGAGGGGCTTAAAGCCTGGGCAGAACGGGCAGCGGGCGTCAACTGGTCACCCTACCAGATCGGTTATAGCGGTAGCCAGGAACGCCCGCGCTGCCGGGTGATCGAGGCGCAATGGCGGATTATCAATCCTGACGGGTATCAAAGCTCGCTTGCCTGGTGGGCGCAGCGGTTTGTTGGTAGCACTGCGAATATGTCGCACTGGCATTTTTCCGACAAAGAGGCTGACCGGGCAATTGAAGAGCTGGGCAAACAGGTGCGCGAGATCAAAGGGCGGGGAAAATGACCATGCAAACCGTTCCCGCTGCGCCTGTTGAAGCGGTTCTGATTCACCGCAAGAACTGCTTTTTGCATGCGCTCAAGCGTGCGCGTGCTCGAAGAATCGCCCTGTCACCGGCAGAGGCGGAAAGCCTTCAGGACAGTCTGCGCCGGATGGAGCCGGTGTTTGCGTCCGGGCGTAGCCGGTACCGCATTCCCGTGCGTCATCGTGGTGTATGGCTGATCGCGATTTATGATGTGCGCCTGCATGTGCTGGTTACGGTCTGGCGCGACAACAAGAGGGTGCGGTAATGACAAAACGCATCTGTCCGGCTTGCGAGGGAACAGGGCTGCTATGGATATGGCCGTGTCATATTTGTGGGGGGAGTGGAAATTTCACGGATAAGTCTCGTCCTGGCAATGAAACATCACTTCTCGTCGATGTCTGTTTTGATGTCGTCGATTGGACATTCTGTAAGGATAAATTTCTTCCAGTCTTCATAGTCGGGCATAAAGTCTTGGATTTCGGCAATTTTATCCGTGATCAACAAACCTGTTTTCACGATCACGGCAAGGGCGTGTCCATGTTCTTTTGCAAATTCCTTGGACAGTTCTATAGCTTGCCCAGGGGCCAATCGTGCGGTGTCTTCTTGGATAGCGATTTTTTGTGTGTCTACTATGTTGTAGAAACGTACGACCATGTGAGCACATTCGTTTGGGAAGAAAGCTACTCCGTCCGGCTTGTGATTGAAGATAATTGGGTTTTGAAGCAATCGCGCATGTCGGCGGGACACTTTTGCATCTTGTACGATACTACGCCTAATCGAGACTATTCGTGTGATGATATCAGTGATTTCAACAGAAATTGCTATTACATAAGACGTTTCCTGTTCTCTGCGACGCTCCGCATGTTGACGTTCTTGCGACTTCGTATGTTCTTCGGTGGCGTTGGCCTGAGCGCGGGCTCCAAAATACGCAAGTGCACCACCGCCAATAGCTGCCAGCCCCACCAACAAAGAGGCTGTAGCACCAACAAAAGTCGGGTGCGATTCTATCCAGCAAAAAAACATAATTTTCCCCAAAGTACGAACGTTGTAACGATGCCACCAGAATGCGAAGCACGGCAACTGTTCGTTTGGGGAGGCGACCTTGGTTAGCGCACCTCTTCCTCACGGGCTAAGCCAGATCGCAGAGGCGGCTGGTACCGAGGCCGCCCTTATGATTGCGCTTGAACGGGGAGGATCGCGTTTGCGAATTCCGCAGAAAGCCGAGGGTTCGGTCCTACAGGAAATTGTGGGGATTGACGCCGCCGAAAAGATCGTGAAGGATCTGGCGGACGAGCGGATTGAAATCCCGTTGGCCAAGAAGATTGTTGCCGCGTGGTTGCGCGAACAGGGCTGGAGCCAGGAGCGCATTGCGATGCGCCTGAAGGTCAGCCGTCGCAGCGTGCAATACTGGCAGTCCGGCACCACGCCGACGCGCCAGAGTGACCTTTTTTCCTCCTTTTAATACGGGCACATATGATGGGGCGCAATGATTGCGCCCTAATCTGATTGGGGCCGATCCCGCATCCTGCTTCGAGCAATTTGGAGCGGGATTTTATGTATTCCAGAACCTTTTTACAGGCTGTCGAGACCGTCCTTTTACATGAGGGCGGTTTTGTTAATGATGCTACTGATCCCGGTGGGGCGACCCGGTACGGGATTTCGCTGCGCTATCTGATTTCGCTGGGCGAGATCGATCTGGATCATGACGGTTTTAACGATTTCGATTTTGACCGTGACGGCGATGTGGATGCCGACGATATTCGCCAGATGCCGCGTGAAACCGCGATACAGCTTTATTATGATAACTGGTGGGTGAAGTTTGGCTATGACGGCCTGCCCGGCGGCATTGCGCCGAAGGTGTTTGATCTTGCGGTCAATATGGGGGCCAGGCAGGCGCATAAGCTGCTGCAACGTGCCTGTCGTGCATGCGGCGAGAATATCCTGGACGATGGCATTATTGGTCCGCTGACCCGTCGGGTTTTATTCGATCTTGACCAGTGGGGCGCGATGACGGCGTTTCGCTCCGAAGCCGCCGGGTTTTATCGCGGGCTGATTATCACCAAACCGAAATTTGAAAAATATCGCAACGGCTGGTTAAGCCGCGCTTATGCGTAAGGAGGCGTTATGGGAGCTTTACTTGCGGCCCTTTCTGCTGCCCCTGCGCTGTTTGACGGTGCGCGGGCGGTTTATAATGCGGTGACGGGCGATGAGGCGGCCACCACGCCCGATGCGCTGGCCAAACAGGTGGACGCGCTTTCGCCCGAGCAGCGCGACCGCATCATTGCCAGCATCATTCAGCTTCAACAGTTCGACACCCAGCGGTTTATGAGCCTGACCGCAGGCGATGCTGACCATGTCCGCGCTACGGCGCGCCCGCAGATTGCTTTGCAGGCGATGGGGGTTATTCGCCTGTTTGGTTATGCCATCTCGGCGCTGTTTTTCCTCGCCGTTGCCGATTGGGCGTTAAAAATTGGCGGGTTTTATTTTGGCTATCAGCTACCGGGTTTTTCGGTGTGGGCCAGCATTGC
This sequence comes from Thalassospira sp., assembly GCA_050299455.1. GTDB lineage: Bacteria > Pseudomonadota > Alphaproteobacteria > Rhodospirillales > Thalassospiraceae > Thalassospira. Next base: position 20,254 of record JBNKVZ010000041.1, on the reverse strand, counting down.
CGAGGCCAAGCCAGTCGCCGAAATGATCTGGGCACCGGCGCTGGGCGCCTTTTGGGCCTGCGTAAGCGTGATTAAAAAGTATATGGCCTGTCGCGAGCGCGACAAGGCGATTGAGGCGGAAATTCGTGCCGGGCGGCCACTGGACGCGACATCGGCCACGGTGGCGGCGGCCAGCGAAGGTGTCGCCAGCGTGATCAAGGCATGGAGGAAGTGATGGGGGACATCATTGACGCTGCACAGGAGCTTGAATACCGGCTGCGCACACAATCACTCGCCTGCCACCGGGTGCGGTTTGCCGAACTGGTATTGGAAAACTGTGTGGAATGCGGGGAGCCGATACCGAATGCGCGGCGCAAAGCGGTACCGTCGGCCTGTCGTTGTGCCTTGTGTCAGACCGAGCAGGAAAAGGGGAGATTTCGGTGACGGAATTAAAGTCGCTCAGTTCATTTGGCTGGCTTATCGCGCTGGTTTTGCAGGGTGTGATCGGCTGGGTTTTATGGTCGCTTCGCAGCAGCTTTGTCAGTCGAAGCGAGTTTGAAGCCAGCAACGCGGCGATGCAGAACAAGCTGATCGAGGAAGTCCGTCAGTCACAGTCAATGGCCAAGGCGGCAAGCACCAAGGTTGATCGCTTTGAGGTGCGGCTCGAAGCCATGCCGTCGCAAAAGGAAGTGCATGATCTGACAGTATCGGTCGAGAAACTGTCGGGAAAGGTCGGGGCAGCCGTTGAGCGACTGGAGGCTGCTGATCGCAATCAGGACCGCATGGAGCGTGTGCTCAACCGCGTTGAAGACTATCTGCTTAATGGAGGGAAAAGTTGAGCTTTCGAGATTTTGTCAGTGAAAAGCGGCGTCTGACGATCCTGCGCTATCTGGCTGAAGAAGACGGCTATTCCGCCAATGACAGCGTTATGCAGACGGTTGTCAACAAATACGGTTTTAGCTGTTCGCGCGACATGGTGCGCGGGGACTATGCCTGGTTGCGTGACATGGGTATGGCCACTGTCGAGGAAATTTCCGATACCGTGCATACCGCGAAAATCACCCAGCGCGGCCTTGATGTGGCTGCTGGCCGCACGCGTGTCGCCGGGATTGCGCGGCCCGGTCCGGGGGCCTGATCATGGCTTTGAAATCAAAGATCGAAACCGAGCTTTCAGAGGATGATCTGAAAGAATTTCGGCACTTGATGGCGACCGGGCGCTGTTCGATTGATGATCTGGTCGGCTGGCTTGAGCGAAGGGGTTATGAAATCTCGCGGTCCTCGGTCGGGCGCTATAGCCAGAATTTCGAGCGGGTTGCGGCGCGGCTGCGCGAATCCCGCCAGATTACCGAAGCCATTGCGACCGAGCTTGGCGAATCAGCCATTCAGGGCAAGCAGGGCCGTCTGCTGGTCGAAATGACCCGGTCGATGGTTTTTGACATGCTGATGAAGTTTCAGGATGAAGAAGCCGACCTTGAGACCAAGGATATCATGATGCTGGGCAAGGGGCTTGCCGATCTTGGCAAGGCGCTGCGCAATGATCAGGATTTCGAGAGCAAACTGCGAGAGCAGATCGCTGCGGAGGAACGGGCGCGTGCAGCCGAAATGGTCGAAAAGTTGGCTGCGAAAAAGACCAAGGGACTGTCCAAAGAGGCTGTCAGCGCGATCAAGGCGGAAATTCTTGGGGTTGGTAAATGATGCAGATCGCCGAAACGCCCCTTAAGCCGGTACCCTTTGATCTGTCATGTTTTGATGCGAACGAGGTTTTGCTGAAATATCAGCGTGACTGGATTGCCGATACTTCCGAAATCAAACTGGCGGAAAAATCCCGCCGGACCGGCCTGACCTGGGCTGAGGCCGCGGATGCAGTTTTAACGGCGGGTGCTGAAAAATCAGCAGGCGGCGATAACCATTTTTATGTCGGCTCGAACCGGGAAATGGCGGTTGAATTTATCGACGCATGTGCGATGTGGGCACGCGCCTTTGACCAGGCGGCGGGCGACATCGAGGAAGAAATTTTTACCGATGGCGACAAGGATATTCTGACCTTCAATATCCGGTTTGCCAGCGGGTTCAAGATACAGGCGCTGTCATCGCGGCCCAGCAATTTGCGCGGTCGACAGGGCAATGTGACGATTGATGAAGCCGCCTTTCATGACCATCTTGACGAGGTTTTAAAAGCGGCCCTGGCTTTGACGATGTGGGGATCGAAAATTCGCATCATCTCGACGCATAACGGGGTTGAGAATCTGTTTAACGAGCTGATCCAGGACGCACGCGCAGGCAAGAAGCCCTATAGCATTCATCGCATTACCCTTGATGATGCCTGTGAGCAGGGCCTGTATAAACGCATTTGCCAGATCCGTGGTATTGAGTGGAGCCTAAAGGCCGAAGCGGCGTGGAAGGAAAAGCTTCTGGCCGGTACCGCCTCGCGCGAAGACGCGCTGGAGGAATATGGCTGCGTGCCGAAATCCGGTGGCGGGGCCTATCTGTCGCGTACCCTGATTGAAAGCCGGATGTATGACGCACCCGTTATCCGCTTTGAAGGGGATGAGGCCTTTAATCAACTGGGTGAAGATGCGCGCAAAACCGAGGTAAAGGCCCTGTGCGAACAGCAGATTGCACCGTTGCTGGCTGCCCTTGACCCAACCGATGAGCATGTCTTTGGTGAGGATTTTGGCCGGTCTGGCGATTTGACCGTGATTGCATCAATGGCGATCAAGCCGAATTTGCAGCGCGTTGTGCCCTTTATGGTCGAACTGCGCAATGTGCCGTTTCGATCCCAGGAGCAGATCCTGTTTTATATTGTTGACCGTCTGCCACGTTTGCGCGCCGGTCGGCTCGATGCGCGCGGCAACGGCCAGTATCTGGCCGAACAGGCGGTATACCGCTATGGCGCGGCGCGGATCGAGGCGGTGATGATCAGCCAGGCCTGGTATCTGGATGTGATGCCAAAATTCAAGGCACGGTTTGAGGATGATTTGATCCTGGTCCCGCGTGATCGCGATGTGGTTGATGATTTGCGCGCGATTGAAGTGATCAGGGGAATTCCCAAACTTTCCGATGCCAAAACGGGTGACAACAAAAACCGCCACGGCGATGCCGCGATTGCATTGGCAATGGCGGACAATGCTGCCGATGGCGAGAGCGCGCCGATAGAATTTACATCCGTTCCCAAAGGCGGCGCGTTTGGTCGTGGCACTGCGCAGCATGATGATGAACTCGACGATGATGCAGACGAGGGTTTTGGCGCGGAAGGCGCGTGGTAGGAGACAGCAGATGAAGCGCACCAAAAAATCAAAGAAACTTGCCAGACCCAGCATCAAAGAACCGGCTCTTGCCGAAATGCAGTCTGATGCCGAGGCGCGGGTTGGCCAGCTTAAACAGGAATTTGCCAGTCACCCCTCGAAGGGGCTAACACCTGACAAGCTGCACCGCATTCTTGAAGCCGCCGAACAGGGCGACCTTTCTGCCCAGTCAGAGCTGTTTGAGGATATGGAGGAAAAAGACCCGCAGATTGGTGCGGATATGGCCAAGCGCCGCCAGGCGGCGTCCGAGCTGGAATGGCAGATTTCGGCACCGGACGGAGCCAGTGCGATTGAGCGCAAGGCGGCGGATTTTTGCGCCGAGCTGTTTGGCGGCATTGAGGTCGAGGATCTGATTGGCGATATGGGATCGGGTATCGGGCATGGCTGGGCGCAGCTGGAGCTGCCCTGGGATCGTGACGGCGATGCCCGTATTATCGGCCAGCCCGTTTTGCGACCGCACGCCTGGTTCGCGCTTGACCCGCATGATCAGAACAGCATCGTGATCAAGGGCCTTCAGAACGAGGAAGCGCAGCTTTGGCCATTAGGCTGGGTCTCGCACCGGCATCGCGCCAAACCGGGTTATGTGGCCCGCACCGGCCTGCACCGGATGCTGGCATGGCCCTATCTGTTTCAGAATTATGCGCTGGGTGATCTGGCGCAGCTGCTGGAAATTTACGGGTTGCCTGCGCGAATTGGTCAATATCCGCGTGGGGCCAGTAACACCGAAAAGGCAGCGCTTTTGCGGGCTGTGACCAGCCTTGGCAAATCGGCAGCCGGGATTATCCCGGAAGGCATGAAGATTGACTTTCTTGAAGCCGCTGACGGGCGTGCTGATCTGTTTGAGGCAATGCTGAACTGGTGCGAGCGCGCCAAAGCCAAAGTGATTTTGGGTGGGACGCTTACCAGCGGGACCGGCGAAGGCACGAACACCAATGCGCTGGGCAACGTGCATGAGCGGGGTTTGAACAGCCTGATCCGGTCTGACGTGCGGCAATATGCGGGGACGATCCGGCGCGATATTTTGTGGCCGCTGGCAGCGCTTAATTTCGGCATCGAGGATTTGCGGCGTGCGCCGAAATTCTGGCTCGATACGGATGAAACCGAGGATTACAAAACCCTTTCTGACACGTTGCCGACCTTTGTTGATATGGGCATGAAAATCCCGATGTGGTGGGTGCATGAAAAAACGGGCATTCCGACCGCAACGGATGCGGATGAGGTTTTGCAGGCGAAAGCCAGGCCCGCGCCATTTGCCCCGGGAGAGGCGGCCCCGGGAGAAAGTGCGGTAAATGATCAGACCGGCGTCGCGGCAACGCGGATCGCGGCCCTGAAATCCGGCACCGCGCTGGCCAGTGATGCGGTGCCCGCCCAGATCGAGGCGGCGATGAAGGCTGATCCGATGGCGGGTTGGATCGAACAAATCCGCAAGGCTGTGGACGAGGCCGAGAGCCTTGAGGTGCTGCGCGACCGATTGGTGGAAATGACGGCAGAGCTTGATACGGGAAGTCTTGCCGATGCGCTGGCCGAGGCGATGGCAGCGGCTCATCTGGCTGGACGCTATGATCTGATGGAAGGGGTCTGACATGGCATCTTCCGCCCGCTATGGCAGTGTATCTTTCAAACAGCAGATCGATTTTTTTCGATCCAAGCTGGCCATGCCAACCAGAGCGTGGACCGACCTTTATGGCGGAGAGCACGACCACGGCTTTGTGGTGGCCGGGGCAAGCAAGATGGTGCTGATCGAGGATCTTCAGGCATCGATCACGAAGATGATTGATGAAGGTCTGACGATTGCGCAATTTCGCAAGGAATTTGACGAGATCGTTGCCCGGCATGGCTGGGATTACAAGGGCGGGCGCAACTGGCGGACGCGGGTGATTTATGAAACCAATCTGCGCCAGTCCTATCATGCGGGGCGCGAAGCGCAGATGGCGGACCCGGCCTTGCGCAAAAGGCGACCATACGGACTTTACCGGCACGGGGGATCGTCTGATCCGCGCCCGCATCATCTGGCAAAGGATGGCTGGGTTATTCCGCTTGATGATCCGTTCTGGGATACCTGGTCACCGCAAAATGGCTGGGGCTGCACCTGCAAAAAATTCGCGATTTCCGCCCGTGATGTGGAACGCATGGGGCTGACCGTGATGGAGCAGGCCCCCGATATTCCGATGGTGACAAAAACCGTTGGCGTGAATGGCCCCAGCCCGCGCGAGGTGACGTTGCCGGAAGGGATTGATCCGGGGTTTGAACATCGGCCTGGCGGGAGCCGGATAAGGCCCATGTCACCGCCCGAGATCGAACTGCCGATCAAATCGGTGCCGGGTCGGCACTTCCCGGACCGGCCCGCAACGGATGGCTTGCCGGATGCGCGGGATTTTGCCGGTAGCCTGCTGGCAGAGGGGTTGGCACCCGAAACCTATATCGACAGCTTTCTGAAGGAATTTGGCGCGAGCCTAGATGCGCCGAAAGTGTTTGTCGATGCGGCAGGCGAACCGCTGGCGATTTCGGATGCGTTATTTCGTCATCCGGGTACCGGCAAGCTGAAGGTTGGCAAGCGCGACCGGGCGCGGTTTTTGCCGATGCTGGCCAGGGCGATCAAAGAGCCTGACGAGATATGGATTGCCGGCGAGTTTCATGGGGCGACGGATCGACCGGTATTGCGCCGCCGCTATATCGCACGGTTTGACGTCGAGGGCGCGGATCAGCCGGGCATTGCGGTGTTTGAATGGGGGCGTGACGGCTGGGCGGGCGTGACAGCCTTCCAGACCGTGGATGACTATCTGCAGGAATTCCGGACAGGTGTTCGTCTGTATCGCAGGGGACAATAAAAAACCACGGCGCTGACCCGTCGTGGTTTGCCAGAGCATGGGATTGGAGGTCCGGTCAGAGACTGCCTGCTCTATGGCGCTGTGAGAATTATAGGAGAAAATGGTGGCTGGAGCAAGATTGACGATTGATCTTGATGATCGGGCGGTTCAGCGGCGTCTTGCGGAGATGCTCCGGCGCGGGCAGAATCTCGAACCGATGTTTGCCGATATTGGTGAATATCTGGATCTTGCCCACCGGGAGCGGTTTGATCGCGAAATTGATCCCCAGGGTAATGCCTGGGAACCGCTGGCCGAGAAAACGATTGAGCAGAAGCGCAAAAAAGGCCGTGATGGTGGCATCCTTGTTGAAACCGGTGATTTGCGCGATTTGCTGCGTTACCAGATTTCTGATGACGCACTGGAATTCGGGACAGACCGGATTTATGGCGCGACCCACCAGTTTGGTGATGATGACCGTGGTATCCCCGCGCGTGAATGGCTGGGCTTTTCGCGAGAGGATATGAAAGAGATTTCCGATATTATCGGTGACTGGCTGGCGGGCGAATGACCGGTTTTGATTTTTCGCCGCTGGTGCGTTTTTACCCACCTGCGGGCATGGTTGTGGCATGCAAGGGGGTTAAACGGCCTCTGACGCCTCTTAAACGCTCTTAAAGGCCTCTGAATATTGATGGCATCCCCCGCTTTGCAGACTTGTACCTGATGATGTTTCAGGTTAGCGTTCGTCGCATCGGATAAATCCTCCCTGAAATTGAAGAAATTACCCCGAGGGCGCAATGCTTGCGTCCTTATTGCGTTTGGAGCCATCGGCAATACTGCCGGTCATGAAAACGCACCTGTCTTCCAAAACACATATGCCAAAGATTGCCGTTTGTGCCGTGCCCCTTGATAGCGCGCAGGGCGATTTGAAGCGCCTGATGCCTGCGGGCACATTCTCCGCGCCACGCGGGGCCATGTCCGGTCAGGGACCGTGGCATCTTGACCCGGCATCGGCGGCGGCGCTGATTGCCAATGCGCAAAACCGTTCGATCAATATCGTGATTGATTACGAACACCAGACCCTGATGTCGGCGCAAAATGGCAAACCGGCCCCTGCCGCAGGCTGGGTTGATCCGAAAACGCTGGAATGGCGTGAAGACGGCCTTTATGGCGCAGTCGACTGGACAGCAGCAGCCAAGGCGATGATTGATGCCGGAGAGTATCAGTATTTATCGCCGGTCTTTCCCTACGATGAAAGCGGTGCGCCAGTTGACCTTTTGCAGATCGCGCTGACCAACACCCCGGCCATTCACGGGCTGGACCAGCGCGCACTGGCCGCCGCCCGCGCGGCCCTTCCTTCTGATAGCGATGATTCCCAACCGGAGACCGATGAGATGGACCTCAAGATCCTGCTTGAAGCCCTTGGGCTTCCCGATGACACCACTGAAACCAATGCCCTCAAGGCGGTTGCCGCCCTGAAAGCTGGCAATGACCAGCTTGCTGCCCTGCGCACCGAACTTGGTCTTAAGGATGGCGATGACGCCAAACCGGCGATTGCCACCCTTAAAGCCGCCCCGGCTGGTTCTGTGCCGCAGCCGGTTTATGACGAGCTGAAAACCCAGCTTGCCGCGCTTAAGGCCAGTGGTGAGGAAAGTGAACGCAATCGCCTGATCGAGGAAGGCATGGCCGATGGCCGCATTGCGGGCAAGGCAACAGCAGACTGGCTGCGTACCCAGCCGATTGCGGTTCTGAAATCGCATCTGGCGGACGCGGCCCCGCTTGCCGCGCTTAAAGGCATGCAAAGTGCCGGTAAGGAGCCTGACAAAAAAGCGGGTGCTGCTGGTTCTGCCGGTCTGTCGGATACCGATCTGGCCGTGTGCAAGCAGATGGGGTTGTCTCCCGAAGAATACGCAAAAGCGAACGCCTGATCGGCGCTCCTGGTCTTAACAGCTAGAGCGGAAAGGATGAGATCATGACCGCCGCATCGAAGAATACCAATACCCCCAGCCGCGCGGGCCATTCACGCGGTTATGGCATGTCCGCTGCGACGCACGCCTATGCCGGTTCAATGGCCGTTTTGAATGGCGGTTTTGTTGAACCGGCGACCACAGCGACCGGTCTGATCCCGGTCGGCGTTTTTCAGGCCGAATATGACAACAGCAAAGGCGGGGATGGCGATCTGGTCGCCACTGTCGAGCGCGGCATTTTCCGCTTTGCCAATTCGACCTCGACCGATGCCATCACGACAGCCGAGATCGGCAAGGCCTGCTACGCGGTCGATGATCTGACGGTCGCAAAGACCGATGGTACCGGTACGCGCAGCATTGTCGGCATTGTCGATCATATCGACGACAGCGGTGTCTGGGTCCTGGTCGATCCGACCAGCGGCGTTCTGGTTTAACCGTTTTCCCCCGAAAGGATTTTATTATGGATTTAACGACCTCCAATCTTGAAGCGGTTTTCAAGGGCTATAAAACCGCGTTTCAGCAGGGCTTCTCCTCGCTTGGTGCTGAAGAAGATGTTGCGGCGATGATTGCAACACCGGTGCCAAGCACGACGGCAGTGGAAGTTTACCCGTGGCTGAAATCGCTGCCCGATATGCGCGAATGGGTGGGCGACCGGGTTATTCATTCACTGGAAGTTGCTGACTTTTCAATCAAGAACCGCAAGTTCGAACTGACCGAAGGCGTTTTGCGCGACAAGATCGACGATGACACCTACGGGCTTTATGGACCTCTGTTTCAGGAAATGGGCCGCTCTGCCCGTGCGCATCCCAACAAGCTGCTGGTTGAACTGATTGAGAGCAACCCGATTTGTTATGACGGGCAGAGCCTGTTTGATACGGATCATCCGGTTCTGGATGCGGATGGCAAGGAAACCAGCATTTCAAACGATATGGGCGGTGCCGGTCCTGCCTGGTACGTGATGGATCTGTCACGCTTCATCAAGCCGTTCATTTTTCAGAAGCGTCGCGACTATGATTTCCGGTCGATCACGAACCTGAATGATTCAAACGTCTTTATGACCGACAAATTCATGTATGGCGTTGATGCCCGCGTAAATGTTGGCCCCGGTCTGTGGCAGCTCGCCGTGCGCAGCAAACAGACGCTGAATGCTGAAAACTATGAAGCCGCCCGTCAGCGTCTTCAGGGCCAGCTCGGCGATTATGGCCGCCCGCTCGGCCTCGCGCACACCCACACGATGGTGCCAAGCACGCTTGAAGGTGCGGCGCGCAAGGTGATCGGTAATTCGCTGGCCGCCGGTGGCGAAACCAACGAATGGTTCAACACCTCCAAAATCATTCTCAACCGCCGTCTCGCTGCGGCCTGAACCGCGTCCTTTCAGGATGGCGAAGCCCAATAGGAGAGTAGCATGGCAGCGCGCAAAAGCGGGAATGCAGCACCGAAGACACCTGCATCTTCGGCGAAAACGAAAGATCAGGAGGAAGCTGAAAAACCAGCTTCCACCGGCCCGGTGGCGGTGAAAACCGACGCCGACGCCGACACTGGCGATAGCCAGGACAAGTCGGCGGGCGACGCTACTGCCGAAAACGTCGTCGATCAGGCCACCGCGCAGACGGGTGGCGAAGAAGAACAGGGCACGGACAGCGAGGATGACCGGGACTTCCTGTTGCCCGAGGCGATCATGGTCAAAACCCGGCGGGGTCTTGTGACATTTCGCCGGGCTGGCCTGCGCTTTGGCCGGGAGCCGGTGACGCTGAAAACTTGCGACCTGACCGATGATCAGATCGGGGTCATTTTTGCTGAACCCAATCTCGTGGTTAAGGAAGCCTGACATGCCCTATGTCAGCGCAACCGACCTTGGCAATCGCATCGGGGCGGATCAGCTGACCCGGCTGGCCGACCGCGATGGCGACGGGGTGGCGGATACCGGCGTGATTGAGGCAGCTATTGCCGAAGCCGACGGGGTGATCGATGGCTATTTGACAGGTCGTTATGAGCTGCCGCTGTCAAACCCGCCCGCTCTTTTGACCTCTATTGCCTGCGATTTGATCCTGTATGCGCTGCATCCGTGGGGTGCACCCGAGGAGGTTCGTAATCGCCGTAATGACGCGATCAAAATGCTGCAATCGATTGCCGATGGCAAAGTTGTCCTCGATGGCCGTATCCCCAGCGACGATGAGCCGCAATGGGGGGATGCGCTGCCGGTGATGACCGATCCGCGCAGGATGGGGTTTTGAGATTATGGCGAATCCCGCACCACTGATCCGTGATCGTCTGAAGGCCGAAATACCCGAGCTTCGTGAAGTGCGCGGCGCGCTTGATCTCGCTGCGATCAGGGGCAGTCTGGTTCGGTTTCCTGCCGCCTTCGTTTTTTTGGCGGCTGATAGTGCCACACCCAATACCCGTGCGGTCGGCGCATTTGTACAGAATGTAACTGCGGATGTTGCCGTGGTCCTGTGTGTGAAGGGAGCGAATGACCCCACCGGCGAAAAGACATCGGACGAGTTGGAGGATTTGCAGGCCCAAGTCCGCACTGCCCTGATCGGCTGGGAACCGGGCAATGGTTTTGAACCGCTTGGTCTGCGACAGGGCAAAATGCTGGGTTTTAAAGAGGGCGTCGCCTTCTGGCAGGACACGTACCAGGCACGCGATGAATTTCGCGCCTGATTTTTAGGGAAAGGAGCCGGTCATGAAGGGCGGGCGGTATCAGAAAGACAGCAAGACCGGTGATGTGACGCGCATCGAGCATATGGGCAAGCCGGTCAAAAGCGAGAAACCAAAGCCGGTTGCAAAGCCTGCAAAGGACAAGGAGTAACACCCCATGAGCCTCAAATGGCGCAAGACGGTCATTCTGGCCAAGCTGGAAACGACTTACGGCACGGACGCAACCCCGACCGGGGCGGCGAATGCCATTCAGGTTTCCGAAGCCACCGTAACCCCGCTGGCGGGCGAGGAACTGGATCGCGGGCTGATGCGTGAGACCCTGGGCTCCAGCCCGTCAATCCCGGTTGGGTCGCACGTTACCTGTGAATTTACGGTCGAGATTGCCGGTTCCGGGGTGGCGGGCACGGCCCCCGCCTTTGGGCCGTTGCTCCGCGCCTGCGCGATGGCCGAGGTTGTCGATGCTGGCGTATCTGTTGCTTACAACCCGATTTCCGAGGATGAAGAGTCGGCATCGATCTATTTCCATCGCGACGGCAACCTGTTCAAGCTGATCGGGGCGCGGGGCAATGTCACCGCCGAGCTGAATTCCAAAGCCCTGCCGGTGTTCAAGTTCAGCTTTACCGGGTTGTGGACCGAGCCCGCACCCGCCGCCCTGCCGACAACAGATTTCTCCGGCTTTATCCCGGCTTTGCCCGTGAACAACGCCAACACCCCGACCTTCAGTCTGCACGGCTATGCGGCGGTTATGACCGCCTTTACCTTCAATCTTGGCAATACCATCAATCATCGGGACCGGGTCAATTCCGAGGAAGTGAAGTTCTCGGATCGCAAGATGAGCGGATCGGCAACGTTTGAAGAACCGGCAATCGCCACCAAAAACTTTTATGCGTTGGCCAAGAACGCAACGCTTGATGCGCTGCAACTGGTTCATGGCACCAATGCGGGCAATATCGTGACCATCGACATGCCGAAAGTTCAGCTCAAAACGCCAGGTCAGAGCAACGAGGACGGTACCGTTCTGCTGGCTGTGGCTCTGACGCCTACACCTGATGCAGGTGATGACGAAATCACGCTCACATTCACCTGACCGCACCTGATCATTGATCTCTCAAAGCCCATTAAGAGGGCTTTCAGACGGCTTTTAATGGAGTTTCCAAAATGACTTTTGTTCTTCGCGAGAACCATACCTTCAAACGCAAAATCGAGGTGAAGGTACCAAACGACAATGGTGGTTTCACCGCACAGAGCTTTATGGCGACCTTCGATGCAATTGATAGCGAGGAAGCCGAACAGCTTTACGAAGACGCGGATACGCACAAAGACCGGGTGTTGCTGCGTCGCGTGTTTATCGACTGCGACGGTATCAAAGATGAAGAGGGCAATGTCGAAACCTTTAGCGACGATTTGCGCGAAACGTTGATCAAAATCCCCTATGTCGCCCTGCCACTTATCACCGAGTTCTGGAAAGGCCTGTCGGGGCAGAAAACAAAAAACTGATTGAGGCTGCTCGCCACTGGGCGGCAGGCGAGCAGCATTCAACAGAAGATACCGACACCCTGATTGACGATATGCGTGCCTGGGGCGCGTCAGAGGACCAGATTTCGCAATGGCTTTCACAGCAGCAAAAACAGTCACAGGAATTCGCCGTGCGGCCCGAAAACTGGCCTGCGGTGGAGCTGTTTTTGGTGGCTGCAACCCAATGGCGGCTGTCGGCCAATGGCGCACCCTATGGGCTGGATTATCAGGGGGTCGCGTTGGCGGCCCGATGGGCGAAAGTACAAATCACGCCCGACCTATTCGCCGATTTGCGAATTATGGAACAGGCCGCCATTACCCGGTTCGCGGAGTTGCGTGCGAGGTAGGTCATGAGTGATCTGATCATCACCGCACGCCTTCGCGCCGATGCCAGGGGTTTTGTTGGCGATTTACGCCTGTCGCGTGCGGAGCTTGACCGGCTTGGGGACAGCTCCGGTCGCACCGAGCGTGATCTTGGGCGATTGTCGCGGCAAACCAGCACGGTCAGCAGCATGTTTTTGAACATGCGCAATGTGGTTGCGGGCATCGCGCTGGGTGCCCTGAGCCGCAGCATTGTCTCGACCAATGCCGAGTTTCAGAAGCTGACGGCCAGCCTTGAAACCGTGACCGGATCATCGGCGGGTGCACAGGCCGCCCTTGACTGGATTAACGACTTTGCCACGCAAACGCCCTATCAGCTTAATGAAGTTGTCGGAGCTTTTATCAAGCTCAAAGCGTTGGGGCTTGATCCGTCCGAGGCCGCCTTGCGGTCTTATGGCAACACCGCAAGCGCGATGGGCAAGAGCCTTGACCAGTTCATCGAGGCCGTGGCCGATGCCGCGACCGGCGAGTTCGAGCGCCTCAAGGAATTTGGCATCAAAGCCTCCCAGCAGGGCAATGAGGTCGTTTTTACCTTTCAGGGTGTCAAAACGACCGTCGCCAAGGACGCCAGCGCGATCAGCGATTATCTGCGCAAGATCGGCGATGTGAACTTTGCCGGGGCGATGGAAAAGCAGATGTCCACGCTTGGCGGGGCCTTTTCCAACCTTCAGGACAATGTGGACCGTTTTTACCGCGCAATTGGCGAAGCCGGTCTCAATGACGCATTGATGGAGCTGACACAGGAAATCAGCAGCCTGATCGGTGGATCGTCCGACCTTGGCGCGCAGCTTGGTCAGTTGGCGGGGCAAGGGATTTCGCTGGTAACAGAAGGTTTGCGCCTGCTGGTCGAACATTCTGACCTGGTACTGGGCGCATTGGCCGGGATTGCCGCAGTCAAAACCGCCTCAACCCTGATCAGCATTGGCAGTGCCGCTGTGCAGGCGACTGCGGCGCTGGCGGCTTTTGCCTTTACACCGGTCGGAGCGATCACGATTGCGCTGGGGCTGGCGACGGCGGCCATTGTCGCCTTTGGTGATGAGACCGTCAAAATCAATGGCAAAACCGCGACCGTGACCGATTACGTGGTGGCCGCGTGGGAGATGACGCGCGATGCTGTGGTGGCCGGTTATGGCTGGATGGCCGACGCCAGCGCGACCGCCTGGCAGGCGGCGGAGGATTATGCCAGTGGCGGCTGGTCACAAAAACTTGGCAATCTGTGGATTAAAATTGCCGAAATTGCCAAGAGCAATATCAACGCCATGATCGGGGCCTTTGTCAGTGTCGGCGACATTGGCAGCCTGCTGGTTGACGACCTGTATCTGAATTTCAAATGGCTGTTTGACGCCATTGGCAAATATTACACATGGCTGGTGGAAACCGCTGGTCAGGTCGCCGACAAGATTGGCGAATTTTTTGGCAAGACAACCGAATTTGCCAAGGAAGCCCTTAAGGAAATCGGTGTTGCCGCTGCCGAGGAGCTGGGACGCGCAGACCTTGGCGAGAAGATCAACAGGGCCGTTGAGGGCAATTTCAACCGCGACTGGCTGGCAGATGCCTGGAAAGCGAGCGCCGATCTGGCAACACCCGTGATCGATGACGTAGCGAGCCGTGCTGCCCAGCGTTATCAGAAACGCATTGCTGAAACAAAACCTGCCCCCGTTACCAAGCCAGAGCCCGCAACCGGCATTGAGAATAATCCGGGCGGCGGCAACACCGCGCCGGTCATCACCGCCCAGCAGCAAACCGCACACGCCAATGCGATCAAGCGTATCAAGCAGGGCTATCTGGATCTGCTCCCGCCCCAGGAGCGCAACATTGAAGCTGCGAAGCAGTGGTACGAAGAAGCCCTCAAGGGGCTTGATGCCAATCAAAAGGGCTATGCGGAATTCAAGGCAGAAGCCGATGAAGTCTATCAATACCTGATCGAACAGGGCTCGACCGACTGGCAGGCGGGCCTCAAGCGGGGCCTGCGCGAGATCGGCGAAGAAGCCAGCGATATGGCCAGCCAGACCGAACGCGCTTTGACAAATTTCAACCGGGCGGGAGAAAACGCCTTTGTCGGCCTGACACGCGGCACCAAAACCTTCTCGCAGGCCTTTGGCGACATGGCTGACAGCATTATCAATGACATTTTGCGCATGATCTACCAGCAGCAAATTGCCAAGCCGATTGCCGGTTTTGCCAGTGATTTCCTGACCAGCTTTATCGGGGGTTTCAGCTTTGGCGGCACCACGAATTTTGATAGCAGTGCGGCGCATTACAATGGTGGCCGTACCGGGGTGAATACCTCGGCGGTCGGGTCTTTCCATTCCGGGGGCATGGTGCGCAATGGTGGCGAAAACCCGCGTATGTTGCCTCACAGCCTGTTTGACAATGCCCCGCGCTTTCACAGTGGCCGTATTCCCGGCCTGAAGCCCGGCGAGCTTGCAGCGGTGCTTAAAGACGACGAGGAAGTCCTGACTGCGGACAATCCGCGGCACATTTTCAATGCTGGCCGGAGCGGATCGATCAATGGCAATCCTGGCATGATCATGATCGAACCGAAATTCGAGATCACGCTGGAAAACCAGACCGGGCAGGACATGGCGCAGCCCACCGTCGAAAGCCGGGGCACGAAAAACGGGGCGCAGCAGCTTTATATCCTGCTGAAACCGATGATCGCCAATGACATTGCCAATGGCTCGCTCGGCAAGCAAATCGGCTCGCAATTCAATACCTCTCAATCATTGATCAACAGGTGAGACATGGTTGAAAGCTATCCCGCATCTCTTCCATCCGACCCGCTGATCAATGGCTATCGCGAAAGCTGGGTTTCCAACTTTTTTGAAAGCAGTACGGATAGCGGTAAGCCGCGCCGCATGAAGCGGTATACCAACCCCCCGCGCCAGTCGCTGACAGTCACTGTGCCGATGAAACGTGCGGAAGTGGCGATTTTTGAGACGTGGTTTTGGGAAACGCTGGAGGGTGGCCTCAAGCCGTTTTCTTTCCTTCATCCGCGCCGCAACACGCTGCTGACCTTCTGGTTTCGCAAGGACGCGAACCCCGATCCCAAACCGGTCAAAAACGGCCAGGAATGGGAAGTGAC
Source organism: Thalassospira sp. (assembly GCA_050299455.1). Lineage (GTDB taxonomy): Bacteria > Pseudomonadota > Alphaproteobacteria > Rhodospirillales > Thalassospiraceae > Thalassospira. The sequence continues at coordinate 4,557 of JBNKVZ010000041.1, read as the reverse complement.
ATATGAGCTGGAGTTTGAACGTGGTTGAGAAAATTGGTCGTTTAAGCCCGGAGGCCACCAAGGCCGTGCAGCAGCAGGAGATTGACGAGGTTTTCCTGACCGCGCTCGATATTTCACATCCCGAAATGAGCGAAACCCTGCATGTGATCAACAACACCGAGGATCTCGAACGCCTCGGCAAGACCTATGTGGCACTGCCGTTTGATTTGAACCTGCCCGATGAAACGGCGGATGAAATGCCGCGCATCGATCTGGCGATGTCAAATTTTCCCGATGATGCGGGCAAAACACCAATCGCCGATGCGATTGAAACCATGTCGGTTTCACCTTTGTTTTCCCTATCGGTCTTTTCCGCTGCGCGCCCGAATGTGACCGAATATGGCCCCATCACGCTTGAGTTGGAACAGGCCAGTTATGACCAGGGCGAGATCAAGGGCACCCTTGTGATGGACCCGCATATGACAAGAGAGCCACATCCCAAAGACAGCTGGGATGCCTCCATCGCACCCAACATTTTCACGAGAAAGGTCTGATCATGATTACCGGGATCAGCCCCTGGGCCCGAAAATATATCGGCATTCCCTTTGTCAAACGCGGACGGGGTTTTGACGGGGTGGATTGTTATGGCCTGCACTGGTTGATTGAAAAAACCGAGGCTGGGAATGAATTACCCATTCTTGATTATGCGTTTGAGCCGCGCGATGTGCGCGGCATTTCCCGGTTGTTTGCCGGGGAAATGCCGCTCTGGCACAAGCTCGATGCGCCGAAAGATCGCTGTGTGGTGATGTTGTTGACCGGCGGTGTGCCTTCGCATGTCGCGGTGGTTTGCGGCGACGGCCTGATCATTCATGCCGATGATGAGGCAGGTGGGGTCATTTGTGAGCGTCTGGCCGCCCCGGCATGGCCGCAAAGCCGGATTGAGGGCTTTTATGCCTTTGGTGGAGGACCAGGTTAATGTCAGGACGCGGCACAGGACTTAATTACCGCAGAGATATCGGCCAGTTGATCTTCTCTGCCATGCCAAACGTCAACTTTGGTGTGGGTGGCATCAATTTTACGCAGTTCTGCACGGGCATACCAACCGTCCGATCCGGGCACCGAAAACCCCGTCACGAGCTTGAGAAGGTAATCCATAACCGCAAGGCCGGTCTCAGAGTAAATTTGCGCGTCAATCGGCCTTTGTCTTGCCCGCTCTTTCTCTGTGTAGCACTGGAAAATTTGCTGGTAGTTACCGTTCAGCTGAAACTGCTCGTGAAAGGTCTTGTTTTTGAGTTCGGTCGGTGTGTCGTAGCCAACGCACCCGGCCAGCATAAGCAAACAAAAAGCGGCAAGTGTTTTGCGCATGATCTTCTCCCCAAGATGAAGCGTTTGAGATGGTTCGGCAACTCTATTGAGGGTTGTGAGGCCTGTCATGTCTAAAATCCTCACGTCATTGAACAGTCCGCAAAATCAGGCCATTCGTGTGCTTGCCGGTCAGTCGATTTTTAACCCGGCTCCCGTCGAATATGTGCTGCCAGCCGAGGGTAAAACCATCGCGCAAATGCTGTGCGAGATGCGCGAGCGTGGCGAGATCGACGATCTTTTGATTGATGACCAGGCGCGCCCACGCGGCGGGCTTGATGTGCAGGTCTGGCTCGGCGACTGGGACATTTCATCGGCACAAATGCTGATCCCCGCCGAGCTGTGGCATCGTGTGCGGGTTAAACCGGGCATGTCGATAGCCGTGACCTTGCGGCCTGGCAAGGGTGGTGGCGGTGGTAAAAGCCCGGTCCGCATTTTGCTGACCATCGCCGTTATTGTTGTATCGATTTACACAGGTGGTGTCGTTGCCGGATGGGCCGCAGAGGCCGGTTATGCTGCCAGTGCCAGCACCATTGGCGCACTGGCCGGTGCAGCCGTTACGGCAGTCGGCAACGTGTTGATTAACAGCATCGTACCACCCCCAACCGCCAATATTTCGGCGGCACGCGGTGATTTCAGCAGGAATGCCGAAAGCCCGACATGGTCGCTGGATGGTGTTGCGAACGATCCGGACCCGTATGGCCCGATCCCGCAGCTTTTCGGCATTAAGCGCATTACGCCGCCGCGCGTAACGGAGTTTTTCACCGAAAATGTCGGTGATGATGTGTATGCCCGTGTCACGCTGGGCTGTGGCTATGGCCCGATGCGGTTTTCCGAGCCGCGTTTTGGCACCACCCCGGTGGCGAATTTTGAAAATGTCGAGCTGGAATATCGCGAAGGCTGGATGGATGACGCACCATCGACGCTGTTTGCTGATCAGCCGCAGACCGACAATTATAACATTCGCATCACCAGCCAGGGCCCGGTGATTGTTGAAAGCCGCGAGGCCGACGAGCTGGTGATTGACTATGCCTGCACCGGGCTGGTCTATTTTGATGACAATGGCAACCGGCAAAACCGCACGGTTGAGGCCAAGATCGACATCAAGCGCCTTGATGTGGACGAGGAATATGTCTCTGCCCCCAGCTCGGCGGCACCAACGGAAGCGAGCAGCTTTCTCACCCGTGTTGCCGCTCCAGCTGGTCAGCGATGGGTGATTTACCGCACGGACTATCCAGTCAATGGCCCTGTAACCCTAACGCTGTTTTCCCGGGCAGGCTCTTATTTCGGGTCCCATCCGTTAGCGGGATATCAATATCAGGTCTATGTGCGCACCTATGATCCTGATCGCAATGATCTGGTACCCGGTGCCGGATGGCCCTCAAATCTTATCCAATATTGGCAAAGCAGTCAGATCCCTCCCGGCGGATCAGAAACTCACACGATCACACCACCGCTCGGGCAACGCCTGGAAATAGCCGTGCATCTTGGAACCTATTGGGTAACGACACCACGCGGCACACCGTCAAAATGGATACCGAACAATTTCCCGGCGTCTGATCCCGACTGGATGATGTATGACGACCCGGAAATCAGCTACATGACGTCGGCGCCCAACATTGAACGCATCAGCCTGTCGATGACGGCGGCCAGCGAAAATTCGGTGCGTCGGTCGGTGCGCATCGCGCTACCGTCACACGGGCGTTATGCGATCCGCACGCGCCGTCTGACGGCTGATAGCGACAGCCCGCGTGTCCGCGATGATCTTTATATCACCGCTGTCAAAAGCATTTTGCACAAGCCACCAATCAGCAAAAAAGGGATCGCCACGATCAGCTTTCGCGCCAAGGCGGGCGATCAGCTACAGGGACTATTGGACCGTTTCAGTGTCAGGGCGTCGCGCTTGCTCCCGGTCTATGACCGTGACACGCAAACATGGGACTGGAAGGAAACCAAAAATCCGGCATGGGCAGCACTCTGGTGCCTGATGGGTGAAGCGGTGGCCCAGCCCTGCGGGGTTGAAAAGATCGACCTGCCGATGTGGCTGGGCCTGGCCGATTTTTGCGCCCGCAAGCCCCCGCATAGCGATCTGCCCGATGCCATCGACCCGGAATCGGAAGACACCGCCTATTTTCGCTATTGCGGCTATTTTCGCGACCGTCGCGCGGCGACGAGGCGCGCCCAGGACATTTTATCATCCTGCCGCGCGCAGCTGGTAATGATTGCCGGGAAATATTCCGTGGTGTGGGAAGACCCGGAGCCGGTGCGCGTTTCCTATCTTGGTCCTGAAAACTGCCAGTCCCTGACCCGCAAACGCACCTTTGTTAATTTGCCGCATGGCTTGCGGGTGCAATGGCGCGACGTGGCCGAAAACGACCGTGAACTGATCGTCTATCGCGATGGTTTTGACGCCAACAATTCAACGCTGTTTGAAGTCCTTCAGCTTGAGGGTTGTGACGGCGATGACATGGCCTGGCGCGAAGGCCGTTACTGGTTTGCGGTTGCCCGGTTGCGGCAAAAAACCACCACCGCGATTGTCGGGTATGAGCATTTGCGTTTTGGGCTCGGCAGCATGGTTGGGGTTTCGCACCCCGTGCCCAAAATCGGGGTAGCCAGTGGACGGATAAAGGCCGTTACCCATGATGAAATGGGGAACGTGACTGCTGTAACGCTCGATCAGCCCGTACCCTTTGATGGCGAGCATGATTATTGCGTTCGCATGTGGCTGGCCAAGGGCGGCACGGCCTATAGCACGGTCACGCATGAAGCCGGTGAATATGTCACACTCACGCTCGATAACCCGGTCGCCCCGCGCGATTTTGCCGACCCCGAGAGCGCCCCTGTCGCGGGCAATTACTTCCAGTTCGGCATTGTCGGCTATGAGCTGCGCGACATGCTGGTCAAGAATATCGCCCGGCGCGATGATTTCCATGCCCTTGTGGAGCTGGTGGATGCCGCCCCGGAAATTCACATGGCCGATCAGGTCGTGATCCCAGACACCGTACAACCACCGCAGTCTGGCGACATTGCGCCCCCGGCGGCAGTGATTGACCTTTCGGTGAGCGAAAAGGTCGTGCGGCAGGGTAATGCCACTCAAAGCAGCCTGGTCGTTTTATGGCGTCCCGCCGAGGGCCGTCTGGTCTCAAGCTATCAGGTTTATTATGCTCTGAAGGATGAAAGCCCGATCTTTTACGCCCCGGTCACAACCGCGAAAAT
>JBNKVZ010000040.1:0-31185 GCA_050299455.1 Thalassospira sp. | reverse complement strand
GCCGGTTCAACCGCTGGCACTTTGCCAACACCGGCCACCAAACCGTCCCAGCCTGCGCCGTCTCAGCCCACACCTTCCGCGGCCGCGCAATCCCAGCCTGGACAATCTCAGCCCGGGCAGTCCCAACCCGGGCAATCCTCCGGGACGTCGCTGTCTGGTCAGGCTGGTACGCCTGCGCAACCGGCCCCGCCGGCCCAATCGTCACCGTCATCTCAGCCTGCATCGCCCGCGCAATCCGGACAACCCACCTCTTCGGCCCCCGCGGCACCCGCAGCCGCCACGCCAGATGCCAGCGGGCAAAATGTGCCGGCGCTGGAAGTGCGTGTCGGGCGGCATCCAACATTTTACCGGCTGGTCTTTGATTGGCCGAAAAATGTGAATTACACCGTTTCCGGACCCGACGGGAAAAACAGCATTGTCTTCGACAGCCCGGCAAAAATTGACGATGTTGCAACGTCGCGCCGTCTGCCCCGTGGGGTGACTCTGACCCAGACCGGCACAACGCCGCTTTCGGTGCAAATTGCAACCGACCCGGCACGCAGCTTGCGGCATTTCCGCTCCGGCACCAAAGTCGTGGTGGATATTATGGGGGTTAATGGCTCGCCCCAGGGGGATGACAAGCCGTCTTCGTCCCGGCGCACGCCATCGGCGGGCAATAATACCGCTTCTCAGCCCATTGCCCCGCCCGACGCCCCACCGGCTGGTTCTGCGCCTGCCAAACCGTCCACCGGCACATCTGCGACGCCGGCGGAGGGGGCAAACACAAATGGTCCGCGTAAATTGGGGCCGTCTGCCACCGGCACGGCAACATCGGGCGCATCCAGCCCCGCGGAAGGACCGGTACGCAAAGTTGAAAGCATCGGCAAAATTGTGGTGGGGGTAAAGCAGGATGCCGCCAAACTGGAGCTGACCTTTCCTTTTGGCCGTCCCACCGGGGCGGCGATTTGGAAACGGGCCGGGTTTTTGTGGATGGCCTTTGATACCCGCGCGGAACTGGATCTAAGCCGTGTCCGCCGCGAGGCCAATCAGGTGATTGGTGTTGTCGAACAGCTTGATAACCCGCAAGGGACGTTGTTGCGCATGACCATCCCCGATGGTGTTGGCTTGATAACCCGCCAGGACGAGAGCGGCGGCTGGATCGTGACGTTGGAAGCCGGGCAGTTGCAACCGGTTGAACGTTTGGGACCCACCATTGAACTGGGTAAAGATACCAAGGCACGCTTGGCTGTGCCCTTGACCGGTATTCACGATACCATGACCGTGCTGGACCCTGAAGTGGGCGATACGTTGCGTGTTGTGCCAACAACCCAGGCTGGTTATGGCATTGAAAATGCCCTTCATTACCCGGAATTTGATGTGCTGCCGTCTTTTCAGGGTGTGGTGGTGGCCCCGGTTAATAACCGGGTGAAGGTGTCGCACCGCGCCGGGGCGACGGATGGCGGGCAAATCAATGATCCGTCTGCGTCGTCCAAACGCAGTGAAGCCGTTGTGGTGACGGCCGATGACGGGCTGAATATTTCGCCCGAAGGGGCACGGTTGCTGGCATCGGCAACCGGGGTGCGTGCGCGTGCAGGGGATGCGGATGTTGGCCGTATTTTCGATCTCGATAGCTGGCGGCGCGGCGGATTAGACAATTATAACCGGGCCTTGCCCGCCCTGTTGCAAGAAGTGGTCAATAGCGGCGACGAGCACCGCAACAAGGCCCGTCTTGATCTGGCCCGCTATTATGTTGCCAATGGTCTTGGGCCAGAAGCCAATGCCATGATCGAAATGATGGAACATGACGATCCGCTGATTGGCCAGAAATCGGAATTTCGCGCCCTGAAAGGGGCGGCGAAGTTCCTGAACGGGCAATATGAGGAGGCCAACCGCCTTTTGAATGACCCGCGTTTTGGCGATTTGGCAGAGGTAAAATTGTGGCGTGCGGTCAATAATGCCGCGCGCGGTCGCCCCAATGAAGGGGCACGTGATCTGATGGAATCCATTCATCTGCTCGATAAATATCCGCCCGAACTTTTGATGCGTTTGGGGCCGATTGCGGCCGAACAGGCCTTGCTTGTCCGGAACCCCAAGGCAGGGATGGCGGTGATCCGCAAGATATTGGAAACCCCGGACGCCCCGAAAAACAAGATCCTGGATGTGGAATATCTCAAAGGGCTGTTTGAACAGGAAGCCGGCCAGTTTGACGAGGCGATTGCCACCTGGGACAAGGTTGCCAACGGGGATAACCGCAAGGCGCGTGCGCATGCCATCTTTGACCGCACCGAATTGCTGCTGAAGTTAAAGCGGCTGACAATTGACGATGCCATTAACGCGCTTGAAAAACTGCGTTTTGCCTGGCGCGGTGACGATTTTGAACTGGCCGTCCTGCGTCGGTTGGGGAATTTGCAAATTGAAGCCAAGCATTACCGCGATGGTCTGAAAACCTTGCGTCAGGCGGCTATTTTCTTCCCCAACAGCCCGGTAACACCCGCCATTACCGAAAAAATGCACAAAACATTCGAGGATCTCTATCTCGGGGACGAGATCAACAATATCTCGGCCATCAAGGCGGTCGCCCTGTATGATGAATTCCGTGAACTGACCCCGGCTGGCGATAAGGGCGACGAATTGATCCGCCGCCTGGCGGACCGCATGGTCAGTGTGGAACTGTTTGGCCGTGCCGAAGACCTTTTGCTCCATCAGATCGATTTCCGCCTGACCGGCCATGAAAAGGCTCGGGTCGCCGCCCGGTTGGCCTTGGTTTATCTGCTCGATAACAAACCCAAACAGGCGCTGGATGTGCTGGATTCCAGCGACAGCCCCGAACTTGGCGATGATCTGGTGCGTCAGCGTCTGCATTTGCGCGCCCGTGCCTTGCTCGATACCGACAAGGGGGAGGAAGCGATGAAGCTTCTGGCCAATGATATGTCGAAAGAGGCAGAATTTTTGCGAATCGACTATTACCGCAAACAGAAAAACTACGGCGCCATGGCCGATAGCTTCCAGCGCCTGGTGGGCAGTGATCCGGCAAATATCGTTGATGGCTTTAGCAACCAGCGTGCGCAATATGTGTTGAATTGGGCGATCAATCTGGCAATGTCCGGGCGCGAACGGGAACTCGATATGGTCAAGCGTCGTTATGGCGGGCTGATGTCCAAGGGGCCTTATGCCAAGGGCTTTGATCTGATCACATCTGCGCCGACACGGGGCTTGATTGATTATCGTTCGATCGGCAACGAGATCAAGGAAGTCGAAGATTTCAAAGGTTTCCTGGGGAATTACCGGGATCAGTTGGAAAAAACCCAGTTGAGCGCCATCAACTAATTCCAGGCATGTTTTTGCGCGGGCTGTCTCTGCCTGCTGACATAAAAACGACCTTCTGTGTCGGTCGTCACATGTCAGCGGCGTGTTCGTGCTGTACAAGATCAATCATCAGGGGTCTTGCAAGACAACCGATTCTCGACTGGCAAATCGTTGAGGGAAGGTGTATCTCGCACAAGATCGGTGAAAACTGATACTGAAGACTGGGGTTTTTGACGAGAAGTTGCCAAAACGTATTATGCGTAAGAATAGTGTGTTGCGCTTTGCAAATAATTGTCTATTCTTTTTTATGGTAGCTTCTGGTGTGTGAGGACTAAGGGCAGATGGATCGCGCACTTAAAATGGTCTATTACGACGACATGGATGTCGAACATGACATCTTTGGACAGTTGACTCTTGCCCTTAAAAACTTCCGTGGCATCGGTATGCCGCGTGATGAAGTCGCCACCCGTCGTATTCTGGACCAAATTCACCGCCAAAGCCGGGCATTTGCCGCTGTTTGTTATGGTTTCATGCGCAGCAAGGGCATTGGTGTCAGCCGTGATTCCGGTGAAGGCCAGCAATGGTATCGCGAGGCAGCCTATTGGTTCCGCGAAGAAGCCGAAGCCGGCGAGGGCACCTCAGCCAATAATCTTGGTTATCTTTATGCCAAGGGTCTTGGTGTCCCGGAAAATCCCGATCTGGCGGCAGATTGGTTTCGGGATGCTGCTGACCGCGGTTCACCTGTGGCGACCTATAATCTGGGTGTTTGCTACTTGAATGGCTGGGGCGTTGAACGCGACGATAGCAAAGCTGTGGCGCTTCTGCAGGCGGCCTGCGACCAAAATGATGTCGCCTCTGCCAGTGTTCTGGCCTATCTCTATCTTGAAGGGCGCGGTGTTAAACGCGACCCGGCCAAATCCTTTGAATTCAATTTGCGTGCAGCCCGGGCAGGCAGTATCGAGGCGGCTTCGGCCCTTGGTTATGCCTTTGGCGTTGGCCTTGGTGCGGAACGTGATATTGACGCATCGATCAGCTGGTTTGAACTCGCCGCGAGCGAGGGGGACGCCTATGCCCAGGCCAATCTCGCCATGTATTTCTGCCATAGCCCGGAACTGAAGCTGTTTAACCGTGGCTGGCAGATGCTGTCGATGGCCTGTGACCAGGGCGATGTGTCGGCCAAATATCAGATGACGCAAATTCTGATTTTTGGTGTCAAACATCGCGAGCCCGATTATAGCCGGGCGCTGGATCTGGCGATGGACCTTGCCGAACTCAGCCATCCAGGCGGGTATCATCTGATTGGTGTCATGTATGAACATGGCCTTGGTGTGCCGGTCGATATGAAACGTGCCGCTAGCTGGTACGAACGTGCTGCGCGCAAGGGTTCCGCCAATGGTCAGTCGGCTTTGGGACGTCTGTATGCCATCGGCAATGGCGTCGAACAGAATAATATTCAGGCTTATTACTGGCTTAAAATGGCGGCGCCTGCGGTGAATACCCATGCCTATCGCGAGTTCGAGGCCGTCCGTGCCCGCATGAGCAATGATGAAATCCAGCGTGCCGACCAGCTTTTTGTGGACGACCCCGTCCCGCGCCGCGCCCAAATCGGCCTGCGGACGATGGAGTGAGGAGCTGAAGCTCTGAAGCTCAGAAAGCGCGCCAAAAGTTTTTAACGATTGTAAATCGAGATGCCCCTGCCGGTTTGTGCCGCGCAGGGGCTTTTTCATATGTGGTTTATGTTCGCGCAAAGACGCTTATCGGGAACGTCCACCGGGACAGGCGATGTTTCAGGACGCGTCGTGTGAGCGTTTGTTTGACCGGTGATAGAGAAAACGCACACCGTAATAGAGCAGCAGTGATAGGGCTACCTCGATTGCAAGGCGCACATAGACAACATTCGCTAGCCGGTCTTCATCTTCCGGAATGATCCACTGGGCCAGTGAGTCGGAAAAGGTCATGACTTGGAGAAAGAAAATGATTTGGATGACGTGAAAATCCACGATACCCAATATTAAGGCGATCAACGCGGTTTGTCCCGGTTTGCACCAGGGCTTGCGAAGCAACAGGTTGACCAAGGCAAACAGGAAAACCGGAATCGCCAGGGCAATGCCAGGGAACGCGGTTAACGCCCACATCATCATAAACCGGTCTGAAAATTCGATCGAAATATCAGAGATGGCTTATGTCTCCTGTGTCTTTTTTGGTCGCGCATTTGACAGCACGGCGGCTAACTGCCACCAAAACTTTGCACTAGGGACCCGGAAATAAGATACCAGCCATCCACCAGCACGAAAAAGATCAGTTTGAAGGGCAGCGAGATCACGACAGGGGGGAGCATCATCATCCCCATCGACATCAGGATACTGGCGACCACCATGTCGATGATCAGGAACGGGATAAACAGCAAAAAGCCGATTTCAAACGCACGGCGCAATTCGCTGATCATGAAAGCCGGGATCAGCGCGCGCAGGGGGATGTCGTCGGGGTTGTTGACGGTGACTTTCGCCATATTCACAAACAGTTCCAGGTCGCGGTCGCGCACCTGTGTCATCATGAAATCATGCACCGGCTTAATCGCCCGGTTCATGCCTTCAAATTCGTCAATATCGCCATTGATCATGGGTTGAAGCCCTTCATCCCATGACCGTTCCATTGTTGGCATCATGATGAACAGGGTCAAAAACAGCGCCAGACTGACCATGACCTGGTTGGGAGGTGATTGCTGAATTCCCAGCGCAGTGCGCAACAGGCCCAGCACCACAATGATACGGGTAAAGGATGTCACCATCACCAGAATGGCCGGAGCCAGACTGAGAACCGTAATCAGCCCGATCAACTGGATCATCCGCCCGGTGGATGTCACACCGGGGCCATCGCCAAGGTCCAGGTTAAAGGACTGGGCATGGGCCACATCCCCGCCGGCCAGCATGGCAATAAGCGGCAAAAGCGACCACAGAGCCAGCCTTTTAAGGGTCGCCATCGTCATCAAACGGGCCATGACACCATTTTTCGCCGTGTTGCCGGGGTGCGCAGGGCGCGCGGGTTGCAGGCCATTGGCCGAAGGGCCGTTTTGTGCCGGATCATGCGGCGGGATTGCGGAAAAACTCATGGCATCATGTTCCGGTCATTAGGGGCTGTCCGGGCGGTATCTTTGGCGGTATTTTGGGGGGCGTCCTTGGAGACGGGGGCATCAGCCGGGTCGCCCAGCAACTGGTCAAAGGTGGTGCCGATATTGCGTTCCACCACCACATCACCATTGGGCGACAGCACGATCAGATGTTCCGTATCATCGCGCCGGACCAGCACAAGCCGTCTTTTGGCATCGAGCGGTAAAACCTCGATCAGGGCGAGGCGGCGTTTTTTACCCCGATTGACCGTGCGGGCCCCCGGGACCAGGCGGCGGGCCAAAAGTGCGATGATGCCAATCAGGCCCAGCACAAATACCAGTGCGGCAACAAACCGGAAATACGACCCCATATCCATCGCTGGCTGATTGTCCCCTGTTTTTCAAACTGGTCGTGCCGCACCACGGCACCCATCATCCTTGTGGATTATCTCACAGATGGCAAGGGCGCAAGCAGCAACCCGCATCGGCGCGGGTTTCGTCCTGTCTTATCCGGCCGCATCAGTCCAAATCAGACCAAGGCAAACCAGACCAGACAATGCCGACCCAAAATACGTTAAGGTCCTTTAAGCCCATGCAAGCAGGCTAACGTCAGTTAAAACCCGCGTGGGCATGTGCGAAGCACCCTTGCTTAACGGTTACGGGCGGCCTGGGAATAGGCGTTAACGGCCTGGTTGGAATTGTTCAACCCCTTGAGCTGGCGTTGCAGGCTGGCATGTTCGTTGCGCATCCCTTCTTCCAGATGGTCAAGGTCATCCTTAAGCGCGATCAGGAACGGGGCGGCTTTTTCGCGCTCTTCTGGCGTGAGGGTTTTGGCATTGGTGCATAAATCGGCAATGCGTGTTTCCAGCGATCCCAGTTCCACGACCTTGCCTTCTTCAAGAAAACGCTGGCTGGTGGCAACAAGGGACAAAACCCGCTGTAATTCCTGTTTGAACTGTTCAAGCGTCATGTGGCGGTTCCTGCAGTTTTTCGTCGGTCGTTATCCGCGAAATCGTGTCATTATCGGTGGGCGCAGTCCGGTTTTGCGTGCCGTAAATCTGATTGATGCGATAAATATAGTTCAAAATCTCGGCCACGGCGGCAAAGGCTTCCAGCGGAATTTCGCTGTCAACATCGACCGCCATCAGAATTTCCGCAAGGTCACTGTCCTGGCGCACGCGGATGCCTTTGGCAAAGGCTACTTGCAAAATCTGTTCCGCCACACCGCCCTGGCCCTTGGCCGACAGGATGGGGGCGTTATCCCGGCCCTGCTGATAGCGCAGGGCAACAGCCACCTGGTCCTTACGCCCCGGTGCGGCAAGTTTTTCCCCGTCCGGCCCATTGCGTGAAGCCAGCAGGTCAATGCTGCTTTTTTTGCCGGTCATCTCTGCCTATCTGTGCTTTGGGGCGCGGCACGATCATCCGGTCCCGTGCAAAACAGCGTCGATCATAGAAGCCTGTTGGTCAATAAATCCTTGCCAGCATGATGAAAGGGCAAATTTTCCGCATGGCTTAAAACCTGCCAATTGGGCAGGTGGGGATTTGGCGCCGTCATTATGGCCGGGCTATTCATGCAAAATAGGTGGCGCAATATCTTATGCCGATTGCAAAACCGGCTTATTCCCCGTCTTCGGTGTCGTCGGTATGTCTGATCGCGCTGTTTTTGGGGGTGCCGCCCCGTTTTACGTCGGGCGTGCGCCCGGATGTGCTGCTGGCGGATGGGGCATTTTCATCGCCATCGTCATCATCCTCATGGCGGTTGAAAATGCGGGCCAGGTCAACGCTGGCCGTTGCCGAACGGTTTTCATCCTGGATGCGGTCATATAATTCCCGGCGCAGAACCTGGGTGTTTTCCGGAAAGGTAAAACCAAGTTTTACCGTTTTCCCGCGAACCTCGACCACGGTGACTTCAATATTGTCATCAATGATAACGGAGTCGCCGACTTTTCGGGTCAGATAGAGCATGTTTGGTCCTGGTTCTTTTCATCCCGGGCAGTACCGTCGCCCGTTTGGTGTGACCTGCATGACTATGCCTACTTTAATCGGCTTGGTCCAGCAGACATGCAGTATATCGTAATTCCTGCCTTTTTAGGAAATTGGCACGGAACATGCAAGGAAATGCTTGCCGGGTGAAAGTGGTTTTGGCCGTAACAATCACGGCACGGAAAGACGTCCTGTTAATACAGGCTTTACCACCACCCCCGATACTGGGCCGGAACGAGAAAGGGTAGAGATCATGGATATCGGCAAACTGAGCATGTTCGCCAACATGAAGGAAAAGATGGACTGGCTAACCCAGCGTCAGCAGGTGATTGCCCAGAACATCGCCAATTCCGACACCCCTGGTTATCGCCCGGACGACCTTAAGGAATTCAACCCCTCCCAGGTCGGTAATGACCGCCAGTTCCTTCTGGCAATGGCAAAAACCGCACCGGGCCACAGTGCAGGGCTTCACAAGCCGGAAAACTTCAAGGCTGAAGAAGTTCGTAAAAACTACGAAGTTTCGCCCGACAAAAACGCTGTGATCATCGAAGAACAACTGGTCAAGATGAACGAAAATCGCGTCGATTATCAGACCATGACCCGCCTTTATGCCAAACAAACCGAAATGATGAAAACGGCCATTGGTCGTTCTTAAGTTTTGAATTCATTGGGAATTTACTGATATGGAACTCTATCGCGCATTTCAGATTTCTGCTGCAGGCATGAAGGCACAAGGCACCCGTTTGCGGGTTGCTGCCGAAAACATGGCAAATGCCGACAGCTTGCCAACCGGCCCGGGCCAGGAACCGTATCGTCGTAAAATCCTGACATTCAAGAATGTCATGGACCGTGAAGCCGGTGTTGATCTGGTCAAGGTCAACAAGGTTTATACCGACAAATCGCCCTTCGGTCTGAAATATGAACCCTCCCACCCGGCAGCAAATGCCCAGGGCTATGTTCAGACTCCGAATGTCTCCTCGATGATCGAAATGATGGATCTGCGCGAAGCCCAGCGCAGTTATGAAGCCAATCTCAATGTGATACAGTCATCGCGCAGCATGCTGTTGCAAACCCTGGACATTATCCGTTAAGATTAATGCTTAAGGATAAGGAGACCGCGCCATGATCAATAACAGCTTTGCCAATGCAATTTCTGCCTACCGCAATGCGGCTGACGGTAAAACTGACACGGTTGCGGATCGCGTCAATAACGGCACTGCCGTTGATCCGGGTCAGAGCTTTTCGGATATGGTCCGCGATGCTGCCATTGATGCGCGCGATACTATGATGAACAGCGAAAACATGACCCAGAAGGCCATTGTCGGCAAAGCCGAACTGCACGAAGTGGTGACGGCGGTTTCCGCAGCCGAGGTTACGCTGCGCACGGTGGTTTCAGTGCGTGATAAGGCGCTTCAGGCGTATCAGGAAATTCTGCGTATGCCGATCTGATCGGCTTTCATTTTTGCGGTCGGCAAAATTTGCACCCTGCCGTGGCTGCTTTTCTTGCGACAGGCAGGAAAATGCGGCATTTTCTTTGGGTGCTTTCCTTTCTTTTTGTGTCCAACCATGCCACAACAAATTGATGGCGGCGGGGCACTCCCATCCTGTAAGAAGTCATAAAGCCCGCCCGGTTGTCATAACCTTTTGTCTTTGCCATCGTCAGGCAGCGTAACAGCGACGGAGACGCTTTTTCGATGAATCAGGCCGAAATCATGGATGTGGCCTATGACGCGGTCTGGACCCTGATCAAGGTTTCCGGTCCGCTCATGCTGATTGCGCTGGGTGTGGGGTTGATCATTGCGCTGTTTCAGGCCCTGACACAAATCCAGGAAATGACACTGACATTCGTGCCGAAAATTCTGGTGATGTTTCTCGCCCTGCTGGTTTTGCTGCCATATATGATGACGGAAATGGTTGAATTTACCAATCGCATGGTCGATCATTTTATTGGTCTACCCAATTAGCGCGGCGGTATTCAATCCATCGTTTCAGCCCGGTAAAACCTGTGCCGGTCTGTCTGATCAACCCTTAACCCGGCTGTGCGCCTGACAGGTCATTGTCATGTCGTCCCTTCAGGACCTTCTTGTTCTTGACCTTTATGTGGTTCTGATGACCTTTGCCAGGGTTGGGGCCGCGTTCGCCTTTATGCCGGTTTTTGGTTCGACAATGGTGCCAACGCGGGTGCGCCTGCTGTTGGCTTTGTGGGTGGCCGTGGTGATTTCACCCCTGACATCGCCGCTTATTCCGCAACAGCCAGCCGATGCGCCAACCCTTTTTCTCTATCTGGCCTTTGAAATTACCATCGGGCTGTTTTTTGGCATGTTCGGGCAAATTTTGATGGGCGCGATACAAACCGCCGGCTCGATTATTGCCTATTCCTCGTCGATGGCGAACGCCTTTGTCAATGACCCGGTGGCCGGGCAGCAAGGGGCGGTGATGGGGCGCCTGTTGTCCCAGGTCGCACTGGTGCTGATATTTGCAACCGGGCTGGACCATTTGATGATCCAGGGCATGTTTGAAACCTATACCCTGTTTCCACCGGGGGGGAAATTGCCGGTTGGCGATATGAGCGCGTTTGTCTCTCATGCGATTAATGACAGTTTCACCATCGCCATGAAAATGTCGGCACCGTTTTTGGTGGTTTCGGTGGTGTTACAGGCCGCACTGGGCATGTTAAACAAGCTGATGCCGCAATTGCCGGTATTTTTTGTCGCTATGCCGGTGCAAATCCTGGTGGCTTTTTTCTTGTTCCTTATTGTAATGCCCTCCATGATGATGGTGTTTACAGGGTATTTTGAAAACGGGCTGGAAAACTTTATTTCCCCTTAAAATCACCACGAAAACAGGTCCGCCGGGCAATTTCCCCGGGCTGGTACCCTTCAGGATGTGAGCATGGCCGAAGGCGAAGACGACAGCCAAAAAACAGAAGACCCTTCCCAAAAAAAGCTCGATGATGCGCGCGAGAAGGGGCAGGTGCCGGTTTCCAAGGAAGTCGGCAATTTCATGCTGTTGTTTGGCGGGGCTTTGGTCATCATGATGATGGCGCCGGGCATGGCGGATGGGGTGCGCGATTATTCGCTGCAATTTCTGTTGCACCCGCAGGATTTCAGCTTTGATGAAGACAGCATGCAGGCCCTTTGGCTCAATATGATTGTCGGCTTTTTCAAAATCATGGGCGTGCCGTTTTTACTGTTGGTGTTTTTTGCCGCTGCAGGCCATCTGGTGCAAAACGGGCTTGTGATTTCGACGGAACGCATCAAGGTCGATATCACCAAACTCAGCCCGCTTAAGGGGCTAAAGAACCTGTTTTCGATGAAAACAATGGTCGAGTTCGTTAAGAACATCCTGAAAATCGTGCTGGTTGGTTCGGTCCTGGCCCTGGTGATCATTCCCAAAATCAGCGATATCGAGATTTATCCGCTGATGTCCCTGCCGGAAATTCTCGATCATCTTTATCAGTTGATCATTCTGTTGCTGATTGCGGCGGTGTCCTTAACCGCGGTCATTGCCGGGGCGGACTTTGCCTATCAGCGCTATGAATTCAACAAATCCATGCGCATGTCCAAGCAGGAAATCAAAGACGAATATAAACAGACCGAAGGCAGCCCGGAAATCAAGGCCAAGGTCCGCCAGATCCGCATGGAGCGGGCCCAGAAACGCATGATGCAAAATGTGCCGAGTTCGGACGTTGTCATCACCAACCCGACGCATTACGCCGTGGCCCTGAAATATGACATGTCATCGATGCAGGCCCCGCGCTGTGTCGCCAAGGGGCAGGACAATGTCGCGCTGCGCATTCGCGAAGTTGCCAAGGAAAATGACGTCACCGTGCTGGAAAATCCGCCGGTTGCCCGCGCCCTTTTTGCCTCTGTCGAGGTCGATCAGGAAATTCCGCCCGAACATTACAAGGCGGTGGCAGAAATCATTTCTTACGTCTTTCGCCTGCGGGGTAAAAAATTCGGCTAAGTGCCGGTCCCGGGCGCATTGGCGAAGTTTCGCCAAAGGCGGCCATGACGGGGGGGAGGGACTGTCTGATCAGGTGGCTTATGCCCTGCGGCATTTGCGTAAGATTTTGGTGGATTTTGTTCGTTTAAACGTCATCGCTGATAACCAGCACGCATATCCGACGTCGTTTGTCGCGCGTCATCTTTGACGTGACCGGGAAATCCCCGTACAAGCCATTGGCGTGTGAATGCGGTATGCAGAATTTTTTCCAGCTGCCATGACGATGCCGTGTTTGCATTTTTCTATAGATATGCCTTGGGGAACTGGTGATAAAACTTGCTGGTAGCCAGCGGGCGCAATTGCAGCTAAAACTATAGGCTGTCGTAATAAGCTGTTGGTAATAAAGGCGGTGACGTGCTGTTACGGGGGTTAATCCTTGCAGTAAGTGTGGCTTTTGTCGGTTTCATCTATGTCATGATGCAGATCATGGCAAAGGCCGGCATCGACCCGCGCTTGATGTGGATCATTGGCGCAATGGTCACAGGTGTGGCCGTTTTGGCGGTCGGGACCTTGTCCATCGCAGCGCGACGTAAAACCGGCGAACAGGATCTGGCGCCGCTCCTGTCGGGGTTTTCGGAATCCGACATTGGTGTCGCCCTGATCGATGCTTATGGCCGCACTTTGTATGCCAACCCGTCCTTTTCGCGCAAATTGGGCATCGCCCCGGGCGAAGACATGCTTGCCGCCCTGGAAAGCCGCCTCAGCGCCCTTGATCTTGATACATCCGAACTGATTGACCTTCGCGCCCGTGCCATGCGCGGTGAAACAGGCGAGATTTATCTGGATCTTGTCCCGGATGGCACGCTGGTTGCCCCCGCTGACGATGCTGCCGGTTTTTCATCAAACGGCCAGACCGCGATTGACCCGGACGCCTATGATCCTGCTGTTGCTTCCTATCTGGTATCACAAGGGGGCGGGCAGGGTGATGCTTCATCCTCGGCAAAGCCTCAGCGTACCCTGCGCCTTGCCGTTACCCCGGCGGATGCACGGCGGGGCAAAATGCTGTGGACGGTGGATGGTGTTGATGCCGCCAGCCGCACGGCGATGGTTGTGGAACAGGGCCGTCAGCTTGCGCTGCAGGATGCCGGGAATATGGCCGCTGCTTTGTCGCCCGAGATGTATGACCAAATCGGTGGTGTGGCCTCGCATCTTCCGGCTGGCGCACATCGGTTTGAACATGCCGATCAAATGATTGAACGCTTGCCGGTCGGGGTGTTTGGCCTCGATGAAGATGGCCGCATCCTTTATGTCAATCAGCGTTTGGCAACCTGGCTGGGCGGCAAACCCGAAGATTATCGCGATGGGGCTGTTGAACTGGCCGATCTGATTGGCGGGGATGGCATGAATGGCGAAGTGCGCCTGAAGGTGCGCGGGGGCGAGCCGATCAAATGCTTTATGACCCATTCGATCAATGCCCCCAATACCGGGCCGATTCGCAGCCAGGCCGTTGTCTTTCCCGACCCGATGCCCGCCCATGAATGGGAACATGCTCTGGCTGAAACCGAACGCCGGGTGCGCTGGTTCTTTGATGAAAGCCCGCTTTCGATTGTGCTGGCGGATTTGAGCGGCACCGTTACCGATGCCAACCGTGCCTTTATTGATACGGCCGGGCAGCGTCGTGAACGGGTGATTGGCCGTTCGATCCTGGAATTGATTGTGCCCGAAGACCGCGACGATGTGGCGCGTTATATGTCCAAGGCCGTAACAGGCTTAGGCAAAGGCGACCAGATAGAAGCCCGCCTGCAAGGGTCGCGCGGGGTGGCGGTGCATATTTACTTGCAACGTGTGGCCGGGCGTTCGGGCGAAAGCGGTGCGCTGTTGCTGAATTTCCTGGATACGACCGAACAGAAAAACCTGGAAGAACAGTTCGCCCAGTCGCAAAAAATGCAGGCGGTTGGCCAGCTTGCTGGCGGGGTCGCGCATGATTTCAACAACCTTTTGACCGCGATGATCGGTTTTTGCGATTTGCTGTTGTCGCGCCACGGGCCGGGCGACCCCAGCTTTGCCGACATCATGCAAATCAAGCAGAATGCCAATCGCGCCGCCAATCTGGTGCGTCAGCTTCTGGCCTTTTCACGCCGGCAAACCTTGCAGCCCAAGGTCATCAATATCACCGATGCTTTGGCTGAAATGTCCAATTTGTTGCGCCGCCTGATTGGCGAGAAAATTGACCTGAAGGTCGCGCATGGTCGCGATATTGGTTTGGTCAAGGTCGACCCGGGCCAGCTTGACCAGGTGATTATCAATCTGGTGGTGAATGCGCGTGATGCCATGTCGGCCGAAGGCGGGACATTGGCGATCAAGACCGGGAATGAAATTGTCGATGAATCCAAACATGCCGGCACCGAAATTATCCCGGCGGGCGATTATGTCCGCATCGAGGTGCGTGATACCGGCATTGGCATTCCCAAGGATAATTTAACCCGCATTTTTGAACCCTTCTTCTCGACCAAGCAACGCGGCGAAGGCACGGGCCTTGGGCTTTCAACCGTTTATGGCATCGTCAAACAGACCGGCGGCTTTATTTCGGTTGAGAGTGAAATGGGCGTTGGCACCACCTTTACCATTTATCTGCCGCGTTATGAAATCACGGCCGAGGAATTGGCCGCCAGCCAGGCCGTCAGCGAAGAGGCCCCCTCGCGCGATTTGACGGGCAGTGGGGCGATTTTGCTGGTCGAGGATGAAGACGCCGTGCGTACCTTTGGCGCGCGTGCATTGCGCGGCAAGGGCTATGATGTGCTGGAAGCCGGGAATGGTGAAAATGCCCTCGAAGTGCTGGAAAAAACCGACAAGACGATTGATCTGGTGATTTCCGATGTTGTCATGCCCGGTATGGATGGGCCAACCCTGATCCGCCAGTTGCGCGCGGCCCGGCCCGAACTGAAGGTTATTTTCATTTCCGGTTACGCCGAAGATACCTATCGCGATGAACTTGACGAGGAAAATGGTGTGCATTTCCTGCCCAAGCCCTTCTCGCTTAAGGAACTGGCAACCAAGGTCAAGGAAGTGTTGTAAGGTGCGAAGCCGTATCCTGATCAGCTCCTGTTTGCTGGGGGCGCCGGTGCGTTATAACGGTTCGGCCAAAACCCTGCTTCATGATGCGCTGGATCGTTGGCAGCGCGAAGACCGGCTGGTGCCCGTCTGCCCGGAGGTGGCCGCCGGACTGCCAATACCGCGCCCGCCCGCCGAAATTGAACAGGGCAGGGACGGCAGCGATGTTGTAAACCAGAAGGCCCGCATCCTTGAAAATACCGGGCGCGATGTGACCGATGCCTTTTTATCGGGCGCGCAAATTGCGCTTGATCTGGCCCGTGCCCGCCAATGCCGCTTTGCCCTGCTGACCGATGGCAGCCCGTCCTGCGGCAGCACTTTCATTTATGATGGCCAGTTTAACGGCACGCGCCATAATGGCGTTGGGGCAACGGTTGCCCTGCTTGCGCAAAATGGCATTGCCGTTTTTGCCAATAGCGATCAGGGGATCCGCCAGCTTCAACAGGCACTAGATCAGGCTCAACCTGATTAATGGGTTAAGATCTTTTTTGCTGGCTATAGAAATTTTTTTTCTATAACCTGAAAATCTTTCGGAAATATTCAAATCCTGCAAGATGATTTTTAGTGATCATAGTGGGTATTTTTCTTTGTAAAATCGTTGCAATCACTTCATGTCAAATATGAAAGAAAATAAGGAAAAGCTAAGGGCGATTTGGAATCAGGGAGAAATTCCTGTGCTTTTGCGGCGTGGAGGTAATGGACAGCGTCTGCGTTTGAGGTTGCCTTATGCAAGAGATAATCTTAAGTGGTTACAAAAAGATAGAAGTCGTCGGCCAGTATGGGTGGCCGAAGGACGTTATTGGGAAGTTCCAAAGGCGTGGTTCAATGACTTAGTAAATCATGCTCTTGAGGATTACGGAAAGATTTATGTTATTCAGCCTTATCGAGAACAAGAAAAATGTGCACCTGCTTGTTGGAATGCAAAAAAACATGAGTGTCAATGTTCTTGCATGGGAGCAAATCATGGAGCCGGTAATGACGGAAGTTGGTTTGTGGTTACAGACACGTTTGCAGTTCGTTGGGAAAGTCAGCAATTAGCCTGTCGTCTAATGTGTCAAAAAAATGAATTCGCCACTTGTTCTGATGTGGAGAGATAAAATATTTTTTTGGTAATTCATTTTTTGGGCCGAGGCGAAACGCTATGTTGCATATGCCTTGAGAAAATTATGAGGAGTGTTTTATTCTTTTCTAGCTTCAATCACGGTTTCACGCGAGCGCCCGGTAATATTTACCGGCTGGCTGGCATGGTGCGATGTGACCCGGCCAAAGAAATCGGACAGTTCCTTTGCCACCTTTTCCGGCGATGTCACCTGGCGCAGGGTAAAGCTGTAACCCAGCCGGTCGGTAATGCGCAGATCGCCAAAATCAAAGATATTGCCAATCACGCTTTTATAAATCTGCGTCGCCTTGATGGCTTCAAACCCGGTATCGTCCTGATCCTTGATAAACACGCCGCTGCGCGTGACGATGCGGTTATTGGTGATCACGCGTTCAAAGAAAAACAGGTCGCGAATGGCGGTAATCGGCAGCAAAATGCTGTCGCGTGCCGCGGCGGTGGACAGGCCAAGGGCACGACGAAAAATGCGCCAGACAATCGAAATCGCCGCAATGATCAGGCCAAACAGGGCAATTGAAAACACGAATTCATAATTGTCCCACAGCCGGTTGAGTGCGGCAAAGGCATCTGGCCCGGTGACGGCGGATTTAAGGTAGGGGCGCAGAAAGTCGTAAATCTCGGCATAGTGATAGGCGGCATAAATCAGCACCGCCAGCCAGATGATTTTGATGATACCCGGCACCAGAACCGATGTTGGCGATAACGGCAAATCCATGATGACCACTTCACCGTCATGCAAATGGCGGCGAATCCCCTTAAAGGGTTTGGTTTGCGCGTTCTCGCTGGTCTTCTGGCTCATCGGGGCTATCCTGTTTTGGCAGATGCCCCAACATACTGCCTGCACGATATTTCGCAAGCAGGCAGCACGCCCTTGATCAACCGGTGATGTCGGGTTTTGGGGGCGGTTAAAACTGCCCGTCCTTGGCAAACAAATCGGCC
This sequence comes from Thalassospira sp., assembly GCA_050299455.1. Taxonomy (GTDB): domain Bacteria; phylum Pseudomonadota; class Alphaproteobacteria; order Rhodospirillales; family Thalassospiraceae; genus Thalassospira. The sequence continues at coordinate 13,699 of JBNKVZ010000040.1, read as the reverse complement.
AGCACCTTGTCGCGGGCGCTATAGCCCGGGGTGCGTGCCGGTCGGGTGGTGTCGCGCGTCAGGCGGGCAAAAACCACCTTGCGGTCGCCTTTGTTGGCCCACCCCACAAACCAGCCCACCGGTTGCCCCTTGATCACGCTGCCATCCGGGTTTTGCGACGGGGCAGAGCCTGTTTTGCCAAAAACATGCCAGCCACTGGGTTGCACCCCAATGTCAAACAGCTTGGGCGCCATTTCATATGTTTTTTGGGAAACCGGCAGTTCATGGCGCACCAGTTTTTGTAAAAACGCCACTTGTTCGGCGGGGGAGATTTGCAGGCTGGACCCCAACCAGGCATAGGTCAGGCCATTATTTTTGCCGACATCGCCCGAAACATCGCCATTGCCATAATCAAAGGCGCGCACATAATCTTCAAATCGTTTGGCACCCAGCTTTTGGGTGATTTGCTGCGAATACCAAACCACCGAATATTTGATCCAGCTGGTCGGGTCGGTATCGTGCTGCCATTGCTTGCGCCAGTCGGGATAACCCGGTTTGAAAGGCATGACCGGGTGATGGGTATCTTGCAAAATACCGGCATCATATCCCATCAGGCTGATGGCGATTTTAAAGGTCGATGCCGCACTGGCCCTGTGCTGGCAATCGCCTTGTGACATCAGGGGTTCGTCCGTTTTAACATCGGCCAGCAGGGTGCAAACCGTGATCGTCTTGGCCTGCAGGGCTGTTGGTAACAATAAGGCACTGGCGAAAATGCCGCCAATAAACGCGATGATTTTCATGGTTTGCCTTGCTTCCTGTTTTAGGTGCCAGGCCGCAGTGTGACCACAAAACCTGAACCGCGTCTATACCGCCAGGCTTTGGGCCTGTGGGGCATGATCCTGGCGGCGCTGCCAGAAGGGCGCTTGGTCAAAGCGTGTTTCCTGCCGGTATATTTTTTGCCGCTGGCTCAAAAACTCCTGTACTCCTTTTTGAATAGTACTTTCATAGGCCGTAAGGGCATCGCTATTTCCCCTGTAGGCCTCGCATATGGCGTTGCTGGCTTGGCGCGCCATCCAAAGGGCGGTGGTCATGCCATGCGAGGAGAGCGGGTCAAATGCCGCGGCTGCATCGCCAACAGCTGCCCAGTTTGGCCCGGAAACCGGGGTCATCCAGGTGGTGCCTGCACTTGCCAATATCGGCAAATGGCTGCCCAGCGAAAACCCGGCACTGTCGATCCAGCGGGAAATATGCTGCGTTTGCGCCACAAGTTGCGACCATACGGCATGCTTGCGGCTAATGCCGGTTGGTAACAGGTCCGGGTCGGAAAAATAGCTGATCACCATATCCCCGCCCGGTAACAGGGCGGCATACCACCAGCCATCGGCAACGGTTTCAATCAGGGTGGCCGGGGTGGGGGCCACATCGGGGTCGGTTTGCTGCAAAAAGCAATGTGCGGCGACCAATTGGTCGGCCCGTTTGCGCGTACCCTGGGTAATGGCAATGCTGCTGGCCCGCCCGGTGCAATCCAACACATAGCGAAAAATACCTTCTTCGCCATTGGCAAAGCCCAAATGCCATTTGTCCTTGTCCAAATGCGCGGTTTGAACATGGGTTGCCATTGGGCAGGCCTTTGTTTTGCGGGCCGCCATAAACAGGTCTTGTTCAAACCCGGTGCGGTCCAGCACGGTGCCAGGACCTTCGAGGTGAACAATAGCATTGCGTTCGCGCAATTGGGCACTGCCCCAGGCGGAATAGCTGCTATTGGCCGGGCGGTGGATCGGCCGGGTGATCAGTTCGGCCAGCCCAAGATCGGCCAAAATCGTGTTGGCGGCGGGGGATAATGTTTCGCCAATGCGCGGGTGGTCTGTGCGGGGCGGGGTGGCAACCCAAAACGGGCGCATCCCGCGCTGCGATAACGCAACGCAGGATGCCGCCCCCGCAATCCCGCCGCCAATGACGGCGATATCAGGATGCTTCATTTTGGCAGTTGACCATCTTCCGGGGTCCAGACATAGTTCATTTCCATGTCGCTGCGTTCCACCTCGACAAACATCTCGGCGGGAATTTTTTTGGGCCGTTTGGCATCGGTCGGGCCGGGTTTGCGCACCACAAATCCCATGCGCTGCCACAGCGTGATCATGTTGGTGATGCCATCCCAGTAACTGGCATTGGCATGGTATCCAATGCCGGCCACCCCGCGTGACCACGGCACCCGGTTTTGAAAAAACTTTTCGCGTTCATCGGCCGAAAGGTCGGATCGCATCATTTCGTCGTAATAGCGTTCCGGCAGCACATCAATCGGCAGCAAGGCCGGCCACCAGACAGCGGTGGGGAAGTCCGACTGCATCAATACCTGTTGGCAGCTAAAGGCATCACATTGCCAGGGCAGGCCCATCCAGCGGGTTAAATCACCGGGCATTTGCGGGCCAATGGGGGGTGGGGCACCATTGCCCCCGTTAAAGGCCTTTTCCGGGGTTAAGAGCCGGCCAATATTCTGGATCAGGCTGGGCCGGTCCCCATGTGCAATGCGGAATGGTTCGGCATTTTTGGTCCGGTCGCGTTCATACATCGGGGCCAAACGCAAATAATAGGTCAGTTCCACACCGGGATGAAACGCCCCGCCCGAACAGGGCTCCAGTGCGGCTTCGGTTAAGGCATGGGGGCGCAGGGCGACATCCATGTCGTCGAGTTCGGTAATCGCATCGGCACTGGCATCGTCAAAATCGTTGATAAAGTCACCTGCCGCCCAGGCCTTCAGGTAAGAATATTGCAGCTTGGGAAACTGGAACCATTGCAGCGGGCTGCCATCGTAATTCACCCCGTCGCCCAGCATATAAGGCATTTTAAGCTGTTCTTCCTTATAGGCATCGGGGCCGGTATTTTCCGGGTTGCGGAACTTGTCAAACACCTCCTTGCGAAAGGCCTTGTTCGCAGGCGATGGGTCGGCCAGTTTGGCGATATAGGCCGGGTCGGAAAAATCGCCCACCTTCAGCCAACCTTCGCGCAAATTTGCCGCATTGGTCAGCCATTCCATTAGGGCGAGGCGGCGGAAGGTCGGGTAAATATATTTGCGGAATGAAATTTTGCCACTGGGCGCGCGGGACCATTTCTGCGCCACATTCAAATCCTCGATCACGTCATAAAGGGTCGAGATCGGCGGGATTTCCGGGGCAAAATTGGGGCCGACACAGGCAATCCAGGCGCCGTCGGCCACCATTTCGGTGCCATCGCCCAGCGTGACTTTGGCAGTAACCGGGCCATCGCACCAGTCATCATGCCAGCCATCATTATCGGCAAAGCTGGTAATGCCGGCATTAATCGGGCTGGAGGATTTGCCATCGGGCGGGAAAACCAGCAAGCGCCCGGCATCATCAGTACGCACTTCGCCAAGGCCAACCGGGTTATCCCCGTAAAAATAGCCGCCCATGGCAAAATCATCCATGCCGCCATCCTTGTTCGTGCCTTTGCCCGAAATGGATGTGGCACCCCCGTCAATCACCAGCATGTCTTCGCGTTTTTTGTCGGACACGAAAAACTGGTTGCGCAATTGGCCCGGCATCCCCGGTGCCAGTTCGCCATTATCCAGCGGGTTGTTAAACCCGTACCAGGCGGCCTTGGTATTGGCGACATGGACTTGCCAGTTAATGGTGGCATCATTGCCGGTAATTTCGCCGATCACGCGGTTTTGGTCATCAAAGGCGTAAATGCGAAACCGCTGAACCTGCTTTTTGATCAATTGCCGCCCGTCTTTAAACCCGCCTTCGGGGCGGGGTGGCAGGCCGGGTACTTCGGGGGCCAAAAACCATTTTGGGCTGCCGCCGACACGCGAAATACCAATGGCCGGGTAAATGCCCAACCGGGCAATTTTCGCCCCGCTGGGGGCGGCTTTAGGAATATCGCTACTGGTCACGGCGGATTTGGCAATCATCGGAAAGGCCATCATCATCGCCCCGGTGCCAATTCCTGCCAGAAAATCGCGGCGTTTCATGCCGGTTTTCCCTGCCGTGCCTGTTTTATCCCTGTTGCCAGAATGCGCCTTCATGTCGAAACCTCCCCTGTTTTACAACCCGGAAAAGTATTCCGTACTTGGGCGCACGTATCAATGAAGTAATTTCAATTATAAGATGAATTTTGAAGTTTTTTAATATCACAAAATGAATGGTGCAGCGTCAGCGCCCCGCTCATTCTGGGCATGGTAAGAGTTATTCTGCGGGCCATAACGCGGCGCATGTGCAGGATCACGCACAGGGATGGCACCGGGATAAAGCATCGGCACGTGTTTGATTGAAAAGCATTTTTGCCATATTGCCTGCCCGTTAAAAGTATGCGTAGGATATTTTCGTCATTCTTCTCACATTTTGTGCCCGTCTTCCTTTCTTCTGGCTTCCTTCTGGATCATCTCTTTATGTTTCCTTTTTTCGGCGAAGCAGCCGCCATGACAGCCGCCCTGACCTGGGCTGGCTCAAGCATGATTTTCTCCAATATTGGCGGTAAAATCGGGGCGCAAAGTGTTAATCGGGGTCGGCTTTTATGTTCGATCGTGTTTCTGACCCTGCTTCACTGGATCATCGAGGGGCAACCTTGGCCCCATAACACCACGTCCGAGCAAATTGGCTGGCTGGCGCTGTCCTCGGTATTGGGGCTGGTGATTGGCGATGCCATGCTGTTTCAGGCTTTTGTCATTCTGGGCGCGCGTCTTTCGATGCTGATGATGTCATCGGTTCCGATTATGGGCACGGTGCTGGCCTGGTTCCTGTTTGACGAAGTTCTGACCCCGGTGCAAATCGCCGGTGTTGGCCTGGGGGTCGGCGGTATCCTCACGGTGATCATGATGCGAAAGGGCCGCCCGGCCAATTTGGCGGGGCGTAATTATCTGATCGGCATTTTATATGGGTTGGGCGGGGCCGTGGGCCAGGTTGCCAATCTGATTACGGCGAAATACGCCCTGATTGGCGGTTATCCGGCCTTGTCTGCCGCCTGGATCCGCACCTTGATTGCCGTGGTGCTGATTTGGGGCATTGCCGCCCTGATGGGGCGGGTGCGGCGCACGATTGTCGCCTGTTCCGCCCCTGATGTGCGCAATTGGCTGATGCTGGGGGCCTTTATTGGCCCGGCACTGGGCGTTTGGCTTTCCATGCTGGCGGTGCAAAATGCCAATGTCGGCATTGCCAGCACCTTGATGGCAACCCCCCCGGTATTGCTGATTGTCTATGAAGGGGTGGTTTTGCGCCGTCCGGTCGGCTTGCAGGCCGTGATCGGGACCTGCATGGCCTTTGCCGGGGTGGCATTATTGTTTCTGTTTTAACGGCAAAGTGCTTTCGCGACCCGTTAACGCCGGGTGGTGGGCGGCGGGGTAGCCCCAAAAAAAACAGCCATACACACGGTATGGCTGTAAGTTAATTGCAGAATATTAATGGTAATATCTGCGGGACACGAGCAAACGCCAAATATCCGGGAAGGAGACAAGGGAGCCATTCATCCCGGTTTGGCAGTGCAATTATGGGACCTATCTATAAGAGTGTCATCTATAGGTTGCGGATTGTAAGAATTTGTCAGGATTGGGGATGGTATGACCCTGTGACACAGTGATTTTTCCGGGATTTTCGGCGAAGTTTGATTGAAACCCGGTGCCGCTTCTGTGAAATTGGGGCAGCCCCCGTTAGAAACGTGAAAGGAAACCGGGATGACGCGTGTGACCGTCTCGATCGAAGATGATTTGATGTCGGCTTTTGACGACTTTCTTGACGGGCGCGGCTACACCAACCGATCCGAAGGGTTTCGCGATCTGATTCGCGAAAAGCTCCAGCAGGAGCAACTGGCCCAGGCGCCGAGTGGCAGCGGTATTGCGGTTCTCAATTATGTTTATGACCATGAAGAACGCATGCTTGCCAGTCGTTTGATGTCGGCCCAACATGAACATCACGACCTGACGGTGTCCACCGTACATTTCCATATTGATCACGATACCTGCCTGGAAATCGTGACCCTGAAAGGCAAATTAAGCGATATTCGCAAATTTGCCGACCAGATACTGGCCCAGCCCGGCGTGCGCCACGGTCAGCTTTATACCGTGCCGGGCGAATTGCATGTTGAAAGCCATCAACATGGCGAAGGGCATGGGCATGCCCACCGGCACGAACATCTGAAAATCACCACCTGATTGTTCCCGCATATTTGACCCTGGCGATTGTCGGATGGTCTGGTGGCGTGCGTTTCATCCTTAAGGGGACATGCGTGCGGCAGCTTGTTTGCTGTTTGACACGAACCGGTGATTCTGCCGGGTTTGGCCACGTGTGACGTCGCACACATGAGTATGTAGAAAATTATGCACCGCAAATGAGAACAAACTTGCAACATCCATGAGGATGTGCAAGTGTTCGCGCTATGTTCTCAACGTCTCTGTGTCGAGGGTCAGGGATTTTTCCCCGTTCTTCCGTGCAGGGTACCCAGCGGTGGCGTTCCGCATTTAGGTCCGGGGAACCGCCTGCGTTGCATCTGACCCGGCCCTGTGGAATAAGAGAGTTCGAGCAATGATTCAAACCGCGCTGAATTTGGTGGATAAGGATACAATGGACAAGCAAAAGGCACTCGAAGCCGCCCTTGGACAGATCGAACGGGCATTTGGCAAAGGTTCGATCATGAAGCTGGGCCAGCGCGAAAATGCCGTTGATATTTCTGCAATTTCAACCGGTTCGCTGGGGCTGGATATTGCATTGGGCATTGGCGGCCTGCCGCGCGGCCGTATTGTTGAAATTTATGGCCCGGAAAGCTCGGGTAAAACCACTCTTGCCTTGCATACCATCGCCGAAGCGCAGAAAGCCGGTGGCACCTGTGCCTTTGTGGATGCGGAACATGCGCTGGACCCGTCTTATGCCCGCAAGCTGGGTGTGAATATCGATGAGCTTCTGATCTCGCAGCCCGATGCCGGGGAACAGGCCCTTGAAATTGCCGATACGCTGGTGCGTTCCGGCGCGATTGACGTTCTGGTCGTCGACTCGGTTGCCGCTTTGGTACCGCGGGCCGAACTGGAAGGCGAAATGGGCGACACCCATGTTGGCCTGCAGGCCCGCCTGATGAGCCAGGCGCTGCGTAAGCTGACCAGCTCTGTGTCGCGGTCCAACTGCATGGTGATCTTCATCAACCAGATCCGTATGAAGATCGGTGTGATGTTTGGTAGCCCGGAAACCACGACCGGCGGTAATGCGCTGAAATTCTATGCGTCGGTGCGTCTTGATATTCGCCGTATCGGCCAGATCAAGGATCGCGACGAAGTTGTTGGCAACCAGACCCGGGTCAAGGTGGTTAAAAACAAAATGGCCCCGCCCTTCAAGCAGGTTGAATTCGACATCATGTATGGCGAAGGCGTGTCCAAGATGGGCGAAATCCTGGATCTTGGGGTTAAGGCCGGCATTGTCGAAAAATCGGGGTCGTGGTTCTCGTATAATTCCACCCGTGTTGGGCAGGGGCGTGAAAATGCCAAAAACTTCCTGCGCGAAAACACCGAAATGACCGCTGAAATTGAACGCTCCATTCGCGAAAGTGCAGGCCTGATCGCAGAGGCCATGACGAATATGAGCGAAGACAGCCCTAGCAACGACGATTGATCAAATCGTTGGGAAAAGAAATGAGGCGGGGGCTTTTGTCTCCGCCTTTTTTTATGGCGTGTGACAGAAGGTTGTTTTGATCAGGCTTGTTCGTTGCCTTGGTTTGCTGTTGATGAAGACGACGCCATACAGTGCAATGGTTTTCCCGCCAGGAATTGCGATACAGCACGATATATAATGCCCCGGAAAGTTCCTCGGCCGCGAAGGGTAGGGCGGTGGTGGTTTGTAACAGCCAAAATCATTTGTCGTGATCGTGTCGGTAAGGTGTTCCTTGCCCTGGCAAATCCAAATAGCCGAACCTGTCATATTGTCAGAAAGCGGTTTTCTAGAGCCCGTCGCGTTTACATACGAAAACCGGCCTGGCGGGGGTGCCAGGCCGGTTTTTCTTCTTGCTGCTCGCTCGGTCTTATTCTGCTGCTGATATTGGGATCATTTTGAATGGTTCAAGTGTATTTTCGCAATTAAGTGTAAAAACAATCAACCTGGCAGCGAGAGTGCAGGCAAGTGTATGGGGTGTGGCCAAATTTCCGCCTGACTTATCAGGTCCGAAGGCCAAATTGTGGTCTGTTCCGGTCCTGCATGCTGGCGGATTGTGCCGAATACTGGCTGGTTTGGGCGGTCTGGGTAATTTGCGTTTGCACCACCTGCTCGTCCCCTTCGGGTTTGGCAGCGGCAAGGGCTTCATCCTTTTGCGGGGCAAACAGCTCGTTAATGCGGGCATCAAGTGATTTCAGGCCATCATCCAGACGCTGCTGCGTATCATTGATGCTGGCATTGACGGTTTCGTTTAATGCCCCCAGGCCTTCCAGAATATCCCGGGCCTGATCAATGCCCTTGGCAATGCCGCGCGATGCATCCGACAGAATTTGCCGTGCTTCATCGCCATTATCCGCACGCGCCGTAATCAGGTTTGAAACCTGGTTTAAAATGCGGTCCGCCACGGCTTCCGGGGTATAGTCATTCGGGTTGACGCCCTGAATTGACAGGCCCGATCCCGCCAGGTTTTCATTGATGGCAGAAACGATCTGATCCGTGCTCAGGGCCTGAACCGAACTTCCCGATAACGAGATTTTCGTGGCATCGCCAAAAACATTACGGGCCGAGTCCCCGCCGCCTTGGTTGATGCTATTGCCCGATACACCATTGCCGCCCGGCAGATAGGCCTGGGCGGAACGTGTTGATATCCGGTTATCTTGAACATTCTGGCCGCCAATAAGGAGGTCCATATCCCTAACTCCTGCGATCATGCGCGGGATTTCAACGATGTCTTAACCACGAACCCTCGCATATTTTGGCGAAAAAATCCAGTCCAGTGTTAGCCGTATGGTTGAAGGTGTGCTGTTTGAGCCGGCATGGTGCGCAATGAAGCCTGCCTGGAGGGCGGAAATACACGGCATTTAACGTTGATAAGTGCGATGGGGGATTGCACCTTGGGCCAAGCCCGATTATTGAACAGGGTTTAAACCATTTTACCCGGTCAGGGCGTGTCGAAACTCTCCACGGTTTGACCTGACCAGATGCAGGAGCAGTTTGACAGTGGCGAACCATTCAGTGGCAAACTATCAGGAAAGCGCCCAGTCGTTTGAAAAACGCTGGCAGGAATATTGGCGGGAAAACGATATTTATCGCACCCCCAATCCTGGTGATGCGGATTTTGACCCGTCCAAAAAGAAAAGCGTGATCCTCGACATGTTCCCGTACCCCAGTGGGGTCGGGCTTCATATCGGCCATCCGCTGGGCTATATCGCCACCGATGTCAAGGCGCGCTTCAAACGCATGAGCGGCTTTAACGTTCTGCATTCGATGGGCTTTGATGCCTTTGGCCTGCCTGCCGAACAGTTCGCCATTCAAACCGGGCAGCATCCGCGTATTACGACCGAAGCCAATATCGAAAATATGCTGCGCCAGTTCGAGGTGATTGGCCTGGGCCATGACCCGCATCGTCGTTTTGCCTCGACCGACCCGGAATATTATAAATGGACGCAGTGGATTTTCCTGCAGCTGTTTAACTGCTTTTATGATCCGCTGATGGAATGGACCGGCCCGGATGGCAATGTTGTCATCGGTCGTGCCCGCCCGATTGCCGAACTGCGCCCGCTTCTCGAAGCTGGTGAATGGTTGCTTGATGAAGATGGCGTGGCCCAGCCTGCCAGCATGCTGGGCGATGGTGTCAAGGCCGAAGGTGCTGCCATTGATGCCGCCATTGACCGGTCGCGTTTGGCTTATGTTGATGAAGTGCCGGTCAACTGGTGCCCGATGCTGGGGACCGTTTTGTCGAACGAGGAAGTTACCAACGAAGGCAAGTCCGAACGCGGTGATTACCCGGTTTACAAACGCCCGCTTAAACAGTGGATGTTGCGCATTACCGATTATGCCGACCGCCTTGTGTCAGACCTTTCCGGTCTGAACTGGCCGAACGGCGTTGTTGAAATGCAAAAAAGCTGGATCGGTCGTTCGGTTGGGGCGCGGGTTAATTTTCCGGTTGCCACCACGTCGGGCGTGGATAGCAAAATTGCCGTTTACACCACCCGCCCGGACACCATTTTTGGTGCCACCTATATGGTGCTGGCTCCGGAACATCCGCTGGTGGATGCTTTGGTTGCTGAAAATGCCAAGGCCGATGTTGCCGCCTATCGCCAGCAGGCCGCCGAGGTCAAGGCCGTATCGGCCAAGGATGATGCCGAACGCGAAAAAACCGGTGTGTTTATTGGCGCCTATGCCACCAACCCGGTCACGGGGGATCAAATTCCGGTCTGGATTGCTGATTACGTCCTGATGGGCTATGGCACCGGTGCGATTATGGCGGTTCCGTCGGGCGATCAGCGCGACTTTGAATTTGCCCAAAAGTTTAATCTGCCGATCAAGGCGACCACGCGCCCGACCGAAAACTGGTTAAAGGACAATGCGCCTGCTGACCTTGCCGGTCTGGACGGCGATGCGTTGCTGGCAAAATATGTTGAAGCCCCGGCGGCCTTTGCTGCGGCTTATACCGATACCGGTGAAAACATCAATTCCGCCAATGACAGCATTTCGTTGAACGGCCTTGCGACGCAAGATGCCAAAACCCGGATGATCGACTGGCTGGAACAACACGGCATTGGCCGGGGTCGCACGCAATATAAATTGCGTGACTGGCTGTTCTCGCGCCAGCGTTATTGGGGCGAGCCGTTCCCGGTTCTATTCGATCTCGAAACCGGGCGCGTGCATGGTATTGCCGAAACCGCCCTGCCGGTTTTGCTGCCGGAAATGACCGATTTTAAACCGCAATCCAACGAAGACCCGAATTCCGAGCCCGAACCCCCCCTGGCACGCGCCAAGGAATGGATGGAAGTGGCCGGCATTGTGCTTGATGATGGTTCGGTGCTGCCGGTTGAGGCCAAAGCGGGTGAAACTTACCTGCATAATGGTGTGGAATATCCGGTGCGTGCCTTTAAGCGCGATGCCAATTCCATGCCGAACTGGGCCGGATCCTGCTGGTATTTCCTGCGCTATTTTGATGCCCATAACGACGATGCCTTTGTTGCCCCGGATGCGGCGGATTACTGGTCGAAAACCCTGGATGACAATGGCAAACCATTGCCCGGTGCAGTGGATTTGTATGTCGGCGGTGCTGAACATGCGGTGCTGCATTTGCTGTATTCGCGCTTCTGGCACAAGGTGCTGTATGATCTGGGCCATGTTCAAACGCCCGAACCGTTCCAGCAGCTGTTCAATCAGGGCATGATCACGGCAGATGCCTATACCGATGCACGCGGTGTCTATGTTGATATTCACGATGTTGAAATGCGGGATGTTGACGGCAAAAAATGCCCGTTTAATGCCAAAACCAACGAAGCCCTGATCACGGTGCCGGGCAAGATGGGCAAACGTTATAAAAACGGTATCCCGCCCGAAGAAGTCTGCGATCAATATACGATCGATACTTTCCGCGCCTATGAAATGTATATGGGCCCGCTTGACAGCTCCAAACCCTGGCAGTCCGATGCGATTGTCGGCATGTTGCGCTTTTTGGGCAATGTCTGGAAACTGGCGACCCAGGCGGAGCGCACCGATGTGATCGATCCGAAAATCGATAGTCTGGTTCACAAGACCATCGAAAAGGTCGGCAGTGACATTGATAATCTGCGCCTTAACACTGCGCTGGCCGCTTTGATCGAGCTGACCAATGCGCTGGGCAAGCAGAAAGCTGTGCATGAAGATCATATCCGCGCCCTTTACCTGATGGTCTCGCCCTTTGCCCCGCATTTGGGCGAAGAGCTTGCCAGCACCCTGGCCCCGGATGAATTTGCCAGCCGTAAATCCGTCATTAAATTTGACTGGCCGGTTTTTGATCCGGAAAAGGCCAAGGATGACGAATTTGAAGTGCCGGTTCAGGTTAATGGTAAAAAACGCGGGGCTATTATGGTGGCTGCGGATGCCGACCAGGCCACCGTCGAAGCCCTTGCCAAGGCCGAGGAAAATGTGGCCCGCCACATTGAAGGCAAGGAAATCGTCAAGCTGATTTATGTCGCCAAGCCGACACCAAAACTGGTTAATATCGTGGTTAAGGGTTAAGCCCGGCCCGAGATTTTGAAAATGGCGCGTTCTGCCGGTTGGCTCCGGGACGCGCCAGTTTTGTTTGTGCAGGAGGCATCTTGTCGCATGCTGTTTTTCGATTAATTTGCTTCTAATATGCGGTAATATCACCTATTAGATTTGCTGCAGTGCAAAATACCCCGGTCGGCCGTTCTGGCGGACCATGACTATTCTAGATGTGTGATTGCTATATTTGAAAAAGGGTGGCCCGGATGGCTGCTTTTATATCGCATGTCGCAACCCCGGAGAATTCATGACACCGTCTGGCAGTGCCTTGCGTTTTGTCCTGTTTGTCAATGGTTTGCTTTTAGTGGTTCTGGCCAGCGCCATGGTCGTCCCGATGATGGTCGATCTCGGGCTTGCCAATACCGATTGGTGGGCTTTTGCCGGGTCGGCGGGCGTATGTTGTTTTGTCGGGGCCTCTCTGGCGCTTTCGTGCCGTGGCTTGTCTGACCGGCTGAATGCCCGGGCGGGGTATTTGCTGACTGTTTCGACCTGGTTGTCGGTCAGTCTGTTTGGTGCGTTGCCGCTGTATTTTTCCACCCTCGGCCTGAGTTTCACCGATGCCTATTTTGAAACCATGTCGGCCCTGACCACGACGGGATCGACGGTCCTGAGTGGCCTGGACACGATGGCACCGGGGCTGTTGCTGTGGCGTTCGCTGATGCAATGGATTGGCGGGGTCGGCATTGTGGTGATGGCGATGATGTTGCTGCCGATGTTGCGTGTGGGCGGGATGCAGCTTTTTCGCACGGAATCATCCGATATTTCCGGCAAGCCGGTGGCGCGGGTTGTGCAAATGGCGGCCTTGACCGTGGCGGTCTATGTGGGCCTGTCGGTTATGTGTGCCATTGGTTATTATCTGGCCGGGATGGGCAGTTTTGATGCCATCAATCATGCAATGGCCACCATTGCCACGGGCGGCTATTCGACCAAGGATGCCTCGATCGGTTATTTTAATTCCGTCGGCATCGAGGTGGTGGGCATTGTTTTTATGGCCGCCGGGGCCCTGCCGCTGATCTTTTATGCCCATCTCTTTACCAAGGGCAGTCGGGCCTTTTTTCAGGAACGCCAGGTTCTCGTTTTTTTGTGCATTTTGGCGACCGCCATTTTGTTGATGACCAGCTGGAACGTGACCAACAATCACATGCCGCTCTGGCATGCTTTGCGGGTTTCGGCATTTAACGTGACGTCGGTTTTAACCGATACCGGCTTTGCCACCAGCGATTTCGGCGCCTGGGGCAGTTTTGCCATTGGTCTGATGTTTATGCTGATGCTCATTGGCGGCTGTGCAGGGTCTACCGCTGGCGGTATCAAGATTTTCCGTTGGCAAATTCTGTGTGGGGGGCTGTTGCGCCAATTGCGTCAGATGGTGCGCCCCAATCAGATTTTGCTCACCCGTTATGCCGGGCGTCCGGTTGATGAGCCGACTATCCTGGGTGTGCGCAATTTCTTTTTCATTTACATGATGACATTGCTGGTCCTGTCGCTCGCGATCATGGCAACCGGGCCGGACTTTCTCTCGGCCATTTCTCTTGTTG
>JBNKVZ010000039.1:0-31274 GCA_050299455.1 Thalassospira sp. | reverse complement strand
GATAGGGCGCCTGGACAAGCTAGTGGTCAGCCGGGAGTGCCATGCAACCCAAATCTCGACAGGTCCGGACCTGGGCCGCGGACGCCTGCGATGCCAATCCCGAGTCGACTGTCATCGACGCGCAGTTTTTCGGCTTCGGCGTAAAATTTCTTTTCCCATTCCTTGTGATTATCAAGGCCTTCACGCAGGAAGGGGGTAAAGATGGCCAGGTTCATCAGAATTTTATGAACCAGCAAAGCCGGGAATTTCAGGGGTTTCTCAAAATCGACAAACAGAACCACCCGGGTTTGGTCGGTATGGTTCCAGGCCTCATGTTCATAGGCATCGTCAAAAATCAGAACCTTGCCTTCTTCCCAGTGGCACACCTGCTTATCGACGCGAATGGCAAGTTTATCGGCCGGTTCTGGCACGATCAGGCCTAGATGCATGCGCAAAACCCCGTTATAGGGGCCGCGATGGGCCGGAAGATGTTTGCCCGGTTCAAAAATGGAAAACATCGCGGTTTTAAGACCGGGGATTTTATTGACGATTCGCCAGGTTTCCGGGCAGTCCTGGACGGCTTTTTCCGATTTGATGCCAAAACCGAGCAGGAAAAAGGTTTTCCAGTGATTGTCGGTCGAAATGGTTTTGACGTCGGTGGAAATATCCTGAAAGGAGGGCAGTTCGGCCTGGCGTTGCAAAACCAGGTCCAGTTCCTTGCGGATGGCAGGCCATTCCTTTTCGATCTCGGCTGCCCACGGGAATGTCGCATTGTCATAAACGGGCGGATTGCCAAGTTTCGCATATTTGTAATTCAGGCGTTCAGCCCAGGAAACGATGCCCATGAAAAAGCGGGTAATGCGGCTTGGCCTGGCCATCGGATCAATGCCATTGGTGCCAAAAGTCTGCTTGGGCTCGTGAGACGTTTCTTCGTTAATTGTAGCGTCAGAATGGGACAACTTTAAACTCTCTTAAAAACAGGCACAGTCACGTTTGAATGCCAATTATGCGTGGAAACAAGGCCGTATTTTGTAAAAACGCAACATTAGCGCCTCTGCTTTCCCTGGTCAAATAGGTCTGAAGATTTGTTGGCAGATATCTTCAATCCCGGACTGAAGGGAAAAGGAATGAGGGAGATGGAAATATTGGCAACGCCCAAGGCGGGAGGACTGCGAGGTGGTGAGGGACTTAAAAGATGGTGTGTGACGAAAAGATGCTGTTGGATGGCAAGATAGGTGGGCAAGGCAATAGGCAGGATATTAGGCAGGATATTAGGCAGGTTAGATGCCAAAGGCAGCATCATAGTGAACAATACCGCTGGGCATGTCACGGTCAAACGACTGGGTCATAAAGTATTCCGCCGGGGCGTGCGGAAATGTCAGGGTGATTGAAGGCGTGAAACCGAATTTTTGATAATAGGCAGGGTCCCCCAAAACGACACAACCACCCGCATTGTGATGTGTCTTAAGGACGGTTAGGCCCTGTTTTATCAGGGCCTTTCCAATGCCCTGGCCTTGCAGGGCAGGGGCAACCGACACCGGGCCAAGCCCGTACCATTCAGATTGTGCGGCCGGCGTGCCAGCGATGCAAACCGGCGAAAAGGCGACATGGCCGACAATATTGCCATCGTGGCAGGCAACCAGCGAGCAGGTAAGTTTACCGCGCGTGCGAAGACGGTCGATAATATCCTGCTCGGTGCCGTCGCTATGTTTTGCCGAGGCAAAAGCCAAGCGGGTTAGCGCCCTGATCGCGCCGACATCGCCGCTTTGTTCGCGACGTATATCAGTATCAGGCGGTAACAAGGGTAGAAAGCCAGGCTTGCTTTTGTTTCAGCCGGGCAATTTCCATGTCAATCCAGCTTAGAAAGGCGCCCTTGTCATTTTCGTGCTGTTCGCGAAGGGCCAACATGCGATCAAGGTCCAGCTCGCAAACATCGAGCAGGATTTCCACCTGATCCTGGCGCGTTTCCGCATCCAGCAAATGTAAAAAGCGCATCTTGAGCGCCATGACAAGGCGTGACAGTTCGCCCGACGTATCGCGCAAAGTGCCTTGCATCAATTCGTTGAATTTGCTGTGGCCGGCATCGGTGAGTGAAAGCTCACCTTCGCCTTTGCCGCCAGCACTACAGGTTTCACGCACCAGACCTTCCAGCTTCAAAAGCTGAAGGGACGAGCCCATCATATCAAGTGATGGCCCCATGATGTGGGCGGTAAAGTGACGAACCTGATTGGCCAGATCGGCATAGCTGATCGGCTTGTCCGAGAGGGCCAAAGTTCCAAGTGCGCACAGGCGAAGGCATTCTTTGGGCAGCAAGGTTCTATCCGTATACATGGCGGTTCCCGATCCGTTACGGGGCCGACGTTAACGCGAACGGTTCTTAATTGCAAGGTGTTTGATTGTCCTGCAACAAGATACCGTCTGCTAAATATAGAACCAACCCGGCCAAATGCAAACAGGACAAAGACGTTTTAGGCGAGGTTCCGCAGCGTTACACCGTTTGACCGATGCGCCGCATCGCTCTGCACGCTGTGCCTTGCCAAACGGTACGCCAAACACAAACATAATGATGCTGATTAAAGGCAAAGCGCTTTAAATCCTGTCGATGTCTTGGCAATACCCAAGACTCAAAAAGGCCGTTCACCAAAGAACGACCTTTTTGCTTAAGCGTATTGATATGAGGCGGGATCAGGCGGCTTTTTGAATGCCGAGCTGTGCCCAGACAGCCAGCAAAGACTCGATCAGATGATCAATCAGTTCGTCATTATGCAGCGGGCCGGGGGTAAAGCGCAGGCGTTCCGTGCCACGCGGTACGGTCGGATAGTTGATCGGTTGCACGTAAATGTCGTGATCATAGAGCAGGCGGTCGCTGGCTTCCTTGCACATTGCGGCATCGCCCACCATTAACGGGACGATGTGGCTGGGCGCATCCATCACGGGCAGGCCAGCCGCACGCATGCGTTTGCGCAGGGTTTCGGCGCGTTCTTTCTGCACTTCGCGTTCGACATTGCTTTCTTTAAGGTGACGAATGCTGGCAAGCGCCCCGGCAGCAACGCTGGACGGATGGGAACTGGTGAAAATAAAGCCGTTCCCGAAGCTGCGGACAAAATCGATGATTTCGTCATTGCCGGCAATGTAACCGCCCACAACACCAAAGGCCTTGGCAAGGGTGCCCTGGATAATGTCAACGCGGTCCATCACACCGTCGCGTTCGGCAACACCGCCCCCATGCGGGCCATACATGCCGACAGCATGAACTTCGTCGAGATAGGACAGGGCATTATATTTTTCGCACAGATCAAGAATTTTGCTGATCGGTGCAATATCGCCATCCATCGAATAAACCGATTCAAAGGCAACAATCTTGGCCCGGTTGGGGCCAAGGTCAGCCAGAATTTGTTCAAGATGTTCAAGATCGTTATGTTTCCAGATGCGGCGTTCGGCCTTGGAATGGCGCATGCCCTCGATCATGGAATTGTGGTTGAACGCATCGGAAATAATCACGCAATCAGGCAGTTTGGAGCCGAGCGTGGAAAGCGTTGTCCAGTTGGCGACATATCCTGATGTCATCAGAAGGGCGGATTCCTTTTGATGCAGGCTGGCAAGCTCTTCTTCCAGGGCCACATGGACATGGTTGGAACCGGAAATATTACGTGTGCCGCCAACGCCGCCACCCTGGCCGGTGATATCGGCCTTCATGGCTTCAATCACCTTGGGGTGCTGGCCCATGCCAAGATAGTCATTGGAGCACCACACCGTAATTTTGCGCGGTTTTTCACCATTGCCGGTATGAAGCCAGGCGCGCGGAAATTCACCAACGATGCGCTCAAGATTTGCGAATACACGATAACGGCCTTCAGCCTTGAGGCCACCAATCGCGTCTTTAAAGAAGTTATTATAATTCATCTTTGCATCTTTCGCCTGTCACTTCGCGGTTTTATGCGGATTATTCCGCGAAGGTTTTTCTCTTTCCCGCTGGCTTTGCAACTGGCGGGACCAGCATTTCCGGGCGCGTCCTGTCCGGGGGTGTGGTGCGCTTATCGTCCTTTTCGGGCATGGGCGCATTGACCCGCATCAAATTTTTTAAGCGATTCCAGTCTCACGAGGAACCATGCTGGCAGAAAGGCGTTCCATCCTGTTATATGTCGATCTCGCCCCTGACCCACAATTTGGCGCTATTCAGCGTGTTTGGCAAGACCAACTGCCGTAATTTCGCCAAAACCGGCGATGCGGGACCCCGAAAAGCGACAAACCATGCCCCTTTTCGACGTGATCAACACAGATATGTGATGAAAATCAGACCGCTGACGATGAATTTTTTAACGTGTTTAAAGTGACTTGCGGCGTTTGGCGCCAAAATATTTTCACCAGAGTCGCAATCTTTGCCCGGTCGATATCATCGCCATGCTTAAAAAACAGTGCTGTTATGAGTGAAAAATAAATCAGGCCCGTTCGAGTAAAACGGGCCTGAATGCGATGGCGTTGCCATTCTATAAGGCAAATCAGAGTCAGATCGATTGCTGCCATGTGGTCAGGGCGATTTCGATTTTGTCGAACAGGTCGTCGATCTGTTCATCGGTAATGATCAGCGGCGGGCACAGCGCAACACTATCGCCCAGGGCGCGCAGGATCACACCTTCCTTCAGGCATAATTCAACAACAGCCTTGCCCGCCCAGCCGGTGGGGGTGAAGGGCGTTTTGGCGCATTTGTCGGCCACCAGTTCAAAGGCCCCGATCAGGCCGCGTCCGCGCGTTTCACCCACATTGTCAAATTTGTTCAAATCGCGCAGGCGTTTTTGGAAATGGCTCATGACATCGCGGACATGATCAACGATGCCGTCTTCCTCGTAAATTTTAAGGGTTTCAAGGGCAACGGCGGCGGCAACCGGATGGCCCGAATAGGTAAAGCCGTGGCCAAAAACACCGACTTCATCAGCGCCTTTTTTCAGGGCGGCATAGATTTTTTCATTGATGAACAGGGCAGAAATTGGCTGATAAGCCGATGACAGCTGCTTTGCCACCGTGATCATATCGGGTTTGAGGTGGAAGGTTTCGGTGGCAAACAGGCGCCCGGTGCGGCCAAAGCCGCAAATGACTTCGTCGGCAATGAACAAAATGTCGTACCGTGCCAGCACTTCCTGAATTTTCTCGAAATAGGTGCGCGGTGGGACGACAACACCCCCGGCTCCCATGATCGGTTCGGCAATAAAGGCACCAATGGTTTCGGGGCCTTCGGCCTGGATCAGATCCTCCAGCGTTTCAGCAAGGCGGGTGGCAAAATCCTCCTCGCTTTCATAGGGCTGGGCCTCGCGCCAGAAATGCGGCGTTTCGGTATGCAAAATGCGGTCAATGGGCAAATCAAACAGTTTGTGATTGCCCGGAAGCCCGGTGAGCGAGGCCGACGCAACGGTGACGCCGTGATAGCCGCGTTTGCGCGAAATGATCTTTTTCTTTTCCGGGCGGCCAATGGCATTGTGATAGTACCACACCATCTTGATCGCGCTGTCGGTGGCTTCCGACCCTGAATTGGCGAAAAAGATTTTCGACATTGGCACCGGGGCCATCTCCAAAAGCTTTTCAGCCAGGTCAATTGTCGGGTCGGTGCTGCGCGAGGCGAAGCTGTGATAAAAGGGCAGCGCTTCAAGCTGCTTTGTGGCTGCAGCGACCAGACGTTTTTCACTGAACCCCAATGATGCACACCATAGCCCGGCCATGCCCTCGATATAGCTTTTGCCGCTATCGTCGCTCACATAAATGCCGTCGCCCTTGGTAATGACCAGCGGGCCGGTTTTTTCATGGGCGGTGAAATTGGTATAGGGATGCAGCACGCTGGCAATGTCGCGGCTGGCGGCTGAATTGCCCAAATTTGCAGTCATTGCGCCGGAATCGGGTGTGGTCATGGCGAACCTCAAGAAGCGAATTAATGGATCTGTTGGACAGACTTTAGCGACTTGATGGGGCGGGGGGAATCATTTCTTGAAGGTTGCGTGACACTGCCTTGGTCACATGGTTGTGTAATGGTGTTTTGCTAAATCGATTTGTCTTTAAAATAACAAAACGGCCAATCATGAGACTGGCCGTTTTGCGAGGGGCAGATGAACCGGATTAGTGCGAGAACAGGACCGGGACGGTCATGTGTCTGAGCAGATGTTGGGTGACACCGCCCAGCATCAATTCGCGCAGGCGCGGGCGGCCATAGGCCCCGCAAAGCAGAAGGTCGATGCTTTCATCCGCCGCGCGTGACAGCAACAGGTCGCCAACGCTGATGCCTTCGGCATTCATGGTTTCCTTGCGCACATTAACACCGTGGCGTGCCAAACGGTCGGCAATGTCCACACCGGGAACCGGGATGGAATCGCGGGCGGCCTTGTTCGGGTCCGCGCACAGCACCAGGGCCGATTTGGCATGTTCAAGGAAGGACATGCCGTCATTTACGGCGCGAACGGCCTCGCGATAGGGTTTCCAGGCCACCATGATGCGGGTGCCAATGGTTTCATATTTCCCATAACGCGGAACGACCAGAATGGGCGCTCCTGCGGTCAGAATGACCTTGTCGGGCAATTCCGAGGTCGAGGACGGATCGGAGCTTTCCGGGTCATACTGGCCAAGAACCGTCAGGTCATGATGGCGGGCATACATGGCAACGGTGTCGGCAATTTCGGTGGCAAGGCAGTTTACTTCCTGCCAGTTGAACGGCACGCCGGCCTGTTCGCAGGCTTCGGTAAAGGCGGCCTTGGCCGATGCGGCCCCTTCGCGGATGGTGCGACGCTGGGCTTCCATAATGTCGGCGGAAATTTGTACTTCCATGAAACGCGGGATTTCTGCACGCGGCAGAACATACAGGCCGGTCAGATGGGCCTTGTGTGCCTTTGCAACATTCAGCGCCACCGAAAGTCGTTCGGTGCAGGGTTTGGTATTATCGATGTGAACAAGCATGTCGCGAAACATCTGCCAGAAGCTCCTTCTTCTGCGGCCCGGGGCATCTGGATCGACCGGGCGATAATGATGAAGGCAGGATAAACCAGCGATTTGACGTTCACTTTGTTCTATCTCAAAACAGTTTGCAAAAACCTGCCAACAACATCATTTTTATATTAACAAGGATGCAACCTTACGGGGATAAACCTGCGAATTCAATGTTTTCCGGCGCAGTTTGGCGGGCTTAATTTCCCGGAATTAACGGAATTTCTTTTTCCATCGACGGTTGGGGCGAAGAGGCCCGGCGCGGAACATTTTCGACCTGTGAGGAGGGTTGCGAAACGCTGCCTGATGTTTGCGGCACCACCGGATCGGTGAAGTCCGTACCGGAAATGACGCTCAGGCTTTGGCGCAACTGCCGTGAAAGATTGGGCCAGTTGACCTGGAATGTTGTACAGGCCGCGGCATCGGCTTCGGTCAGGCACCGGTTTGCCATGCGGTCCAGGATGCCCATCGCAATGCGGGCTTCGTCCAGTTCGGTTTGTTGCGCAGGGCTAAGGGCCACCGCAGCCCCCTGGGCCGGGGCAGACATGGGGTTGGCATTTTGGGTTGGCATTTTTGTGCCAGCGGCCGGGCGGGTTTGTTGTGGTGCGGGTGCCATTTGCGATGCGGTGGAGGCTGGTTGTTTATCCTGCCGGGTGGATGGTGTCGCATTGGTGGCTGTTGCTGTTGCAGTGGCTGCCGGGGTGTTCCAGTTCCAGGGGGTGACAATCCCGGATGGGGAAGTGCTAGGTTTCTGTGCCGATGGGGCCATCGGGGCACAGGCAAAAACGGCCAGCAAACCTGCCAGCGGAACAGTGCATCGCAAAATACCACGATATGTCATGCAGGGTTCCTTTGCCCGTTGGTTGCATGGCCCGCAATAGGGGCTGTGCCGCCATGACGTTGTTTCTATTACAAAGTGAAAAATTAAATTTATTGTGCCGTTTGTCGATCGTTCTGTCCAGTTGCTGGCGCGACGTCGTTACTTGCACGGGGGTCCAGGGCATCCTGCAGGCCATCGCCCAAAAAGTTGACGGCAATGACAGTGACAAAAATCAACAGCCCGGGCCACAAGGCCAGCAAGGGGGCATCCCAGATAAATTCCTGTGCATGGGTGAGCATATTGCCCCAACTGGGCACCGGCGGCTGAATGCCCAGCCCCAGAAAGCTCAGCACGCTTTCCATCAAAATAACATTGCCCACCGCAAGTGTTGTGGCAATGATGATGGGGGTGATGACATTGGGCAGGATATGCCGCCAGATAATACGCCCCGGCCCGGCGCCAAGTGCCCGGGCCGAGAGGACAAATTCGCGTTCGCGCAGGGCAAGGGTTGCTGCGCGCACCAGGCGGGCCACCGTTGTCCAGCCAAACAGGGCAATGATCAGAATAATGCGATACAGGCTGAAACTTTCGCCATTAATCACCTCACGCGGGATGCCCAGCTTGCCCGGATCAATTGCCGCCAGCACAATGAGCAACGGTAAAAGCGGCAGCGAAATGACGCCATCGGTAAAGCGCATGAGGAAACTATCGAGCCAGCCCCCGCGAAATCCGGCAATCACGCCGACAAAGGTGCCAATCACCGCGGCACATAAGGCGGAGCTGACACCGACCATCAAGGAAACCTGCCCGCCATAAAGCAGACGCAGTAAAACATCGCGGCCCAGTTCATCGGTGCCAAGCGGGTGGTCGGCACTGGGCGGGCCATAGCGCGAAAAAAGGTCAACCGCCTGCGCATCGGTGCCCAGCCAATGGGCGACCAGCGGGGCACAGGCTGATGCCACAGCAAAAACCAGCAAAATGACCAGACTGATCCAGGCCAGTTTATGGCGGGAAAAGCGGCGTGCGGCCAACCGCCACGGGCTGGCGGAGCGGGACGGGGCAGTAGTTTTTGGGGGTTGGGGGTTAGGGCTTTGCCGGGTCATGACAATTTCACCCTTGGGTCCAGCAGCTTGTAGCCAATATCCGCCAACAGGTTGCCAATTAATGTGACCAGGGTTGCCAGCATCAGGCCGGCCATCGCCAGGTTATAGTCCGACCCGATCACGGCATTATAAATAAGTCGCCCCATGCCGGGCCAGGAAAACAGGGTTTCGGTAATCAGCGCGCCGGAAAACAGGCTGCCAAATTCAAGGCCCAGCAGGGTGACAACCGGCATCATGCCATTGCGCAGGGCATGGCGCACCACAACACCGCGTTCCGACAGGCCCTTGGCGCGGGCGGTGCGGATGAAATCCTGGCGCATCACCTCGATCATGGACCCCCGGACAAAACGGATATGAGACCCGACACTGGCAATCGTCAGGGTGGCAACCGGCAGGACCAGATAGCGCAGGCTTTGCCAGCCTTGCGCATCATCCAACTGCCCGGTGCCGCCCGCAGGCAACCAGTGCAGGGTGACGGCAAAAACCAGAATGGCGACCAGGCCCAGCCAAAAGGGCGGAATGGAAACACCGGCAAAGGCGGCAAGGTTAATGCCGTAATCGCGAAATGAATGGGGTTTTAAGGCGGCGTAAATTCCGGCGGGCAAGGCAATGGCAAGCGATAATGCCCAGCTTGCCAGCATCAATTCCAGGCTGTTGATCAGGGCCGGGCCGATCAGCGCGGTGACGGGTTGGGTAAACAGCCGTGAATAGCCAAAATCGCCATTTAATGCCGCCCATAACCAGTGAAACCAGCGCAGCACCAAAGGTTGATCCAGCCCGTAAAGGGCCTTGAGCCGTGCGACATCGGCCGAGGTAATGGCCGGATTGGCCGTGATCATGAGGTCGATCGGGTCGCCCGGCATAAGGCCGATCAACACATAGGCCCCAAAGGAAACCAGCAGCATTACAAGGGCGGTTTGCCACAGCCGGGTAAAAATAAAACGCCGCATGATGGTTTACTGATCCGTCCGATACCATTGTTGCGCCCAAAGCGAGCTGGGATACATGTGGCCGGTGGGGCGGATACCCTTAAGCCATTTGGGGAAAATGAAACCCTGTTCCCCATGATAAAGCGGCAGGGCGGGCAGGTCGGTGGCATAGATTTTTTGCAATTCATGCCACATCGGTACGCGCTTGTTAAAATCAAGTTCCAGTTCGATTTTATCAATCAGGGCATCGACTTTGGGGTTTTTGTAGCCGGTATAGTTCTGCCCCTCGAAATGGTTTTCCGCCGTCGGGATTTGATCGGATTTCAAAATAGTCAGTGGCAGATGTTCGGGGGCGGAAAGCCAGCCAAACATGGCCAGGCCATCAAACTTGCGTTGCGGCAGGGTTTCGCCAAATAAAACCCGGGCAGGCTGGTTGAGAATATCGA
Organism: Thalassospira sp.; assembly: GCA_050299455.1. Taxonomy (GTDB): domain Bacteria; phylum Pseudomonadota; class Alphaproteobacteria; order Rhodospirillales; family Thalassospiraceae; genus Thalassospira. The sequence continues at coordinate 21,037 of JBNKVZ010000039.1, read as the reverse complement.
CATCAATGCCCGCCTGTTTCCAGCGATTTTGCAAAACCTGCTGGATCAATTGCCCGGTGCTGCTTTCGGTTGCGCCATAAAGGGTGAAATGCAGGGTTTCGCCCTTGGCATTTTTGCGCATGGCCTTGCCTGTGCGCGTCCAGCCGGCTTCGTTGAGCAGGGCATCGGCCTTTGCCGGGTCAAACGGGTAATGGGGCACATCGGCGGTAAAAACCGGGTCATCGGGATGAATGAAATCCAGCGCCGGGGTGTTCTTGCCGTCAAACAGCTTCTGGCTGATTTCATCGCGGTCAATGGCATAAAGCAGCGCCTGGCGCACACGGCGATCCCCAAGCGGGGCAAAGGCGCTGTTAACATCGATATGATAATAGGACAGGCCCTTTTTATAGACGAAATCGTATTTGTCGCCGAAGCGTTTTTGGAACCCGATGACCTTATCAAGCGACAGGCCAATCTCGCCGGGGGTATAATCAATTTCGCCCGCGCGAAGCGAGGCTTCCAGTGCGGCGGTATTTTCAAAATTGCGCAGTTGAATAGAGGTGATTTGCGGCTTTTCGCCCCACCAATAGGGGTTGGCCTCCAGCATTACCGCACTGGCGGTAATCACCTTTGTGACCAGATAGGGGCCAAACCACAGGCCCGGTGTGTTGGGGGCGGTGACATAAAGGCTGCGTTTTTGATAGGTCGCGGGGTCCTGGTCATAAACCGGTTTTTCAAGGTGGGCGGGCAGAATTTCTACACCGGTAAAGGCATTATAGGTGTAATCGATGCGGTCCATCGTGACGGTGAAATGATGGTCATCGATGATGTTGAAATCAACGATGCGATTAAACACTTCCTTGTTGGCAACCGCGACGTTTTCGTTTTTACCCACCTCGATGCTAAAGGCGACATCCTGCGTGGTGAGCGGTTCACCATCGCCCCATTTGGCATTTTCGGGCAATGACAGGCTGAGTTGAACGCCTTCTTTGCCGTTTTTCAGCGGCACGCGCTTTGCCAGGCCATTTTCAAAGGATGGCACGGTCTCGCACATCATGCAGGCGATTTTCCATTTATGGTTATAGGCCATGATCGGACGGCGCACGAAACCAAGAATATAGGATTGCACAGCAGAGGATGAAAAAGACGGATGCAATGTTTCGGGATAGCCGCTGATACCGATTTTGAGCGTTTCATCTGCCCGGGCGATTGTCGCGGTTGAGAAAACCGTCATCCAGGCCAACAGCAATATCCCGAAAAGTTTGCGCATTCATGCCTCCGTCTGGCGGGCGGACCCGCATAATTTTCAGTGTTCCTCAATGTGATTGAATTTGAAGTGTGGTGCAATGCCGAGATAACGCCATTAAAAAAGGCCGCCCTGTGCGGGGCGACCTTTAAAGGATATTTTTGCGTTTTGCGGCTTAGTCGTGCTTGCCGCCATGCGCCTTGGACCAGCCAATCGGATCGGCGAGGAAATCGCGCACACCGTCAATGGCATCCTTGCTGAAATATTCGCCTTCTTCGGCAACGGCCAGAACATCGTGCCAGGTGCACAGATAATGCAGTTCGATGTCGTCCTTTTTGAGTTCTTCGAGCGCATTGGGGAACACGCCATAGAAGAAAACGACAAAGGCATGTTTGCATTCGGCACCGGCTTCGCGAATGGCATTCACAAAGTTCACCTTCGATGCACCATCCGTCGCAAGATCCTCGACAAGCAGGACACGCTGGTCTTCGTGAATGTCGCCTTCAATACGGGCCTTGCGACCAAAACCCTTGGGTTTTTTGCGCACATATTGCATCGGCAGGTCCAGGGCCTCTGCCAGCCAAGCCGAATAGGGGATCCCGGCCGTTTCACCACCGGCAACCGCGTCAAAGCGTTCATAACCGGCATTATCGGAAATCTGGCGGGCGGCAAGATCGATCACTTTGCGCCGTGCGCGCGGAAACGAAATCAGCTTGCGGCAATCAATATAGGTGGGGCTGGCCCAGCCGGATGTCAGGATATAGGGTTCTTCTGGGCGAAAATTGACCGCACCGATATCAAGCAGAATACGGGCGACAGTTTTGGCGGCATATGAACAATGCGATGCTGTTTTTGACTGATCTGACATGGCTGCAGTTCCTTTGGGCTCGGATGACGGCCCGTCTTAGCCGTTTCTGCACAAAAGCGCAAAGAAAAGCCGCTGTCTAATTGGTCAGGAATGCCGATTTATTGTTTCTGCCAATCTGTAAGGTGCCGTGTCGGGGATATGTGCAAATACAGGCTATAATTGTAAATTATTGGATCATCCGATGAGTCGCCGATTGGCAAGGGCGGCAATTCGCGTTATCGATGAATATCTTGATCCCATTGTGAAAGAGGGCAAACCCATGACGACTGACGCCGGACTGGCCATTGATCTTGAGGACGGGATTGCCACTGTCACCATTTGTCAGCCAGAGCGTAAAAACGCCCTGACCAAACCGATGTGGGCGGAACTTTCACGCATGATTGCCGATTTAAGCGCGCGCGAAGATTTGCGCTGTGTGGTTATTCGCGGTGGGGCCGGGGCCGGTTTTGGTGCCGGGGCGGACATTCATGAATTTGTGCGCGAACGGCGCGGTTTTAACAAGGCGCGCGATTATGGCCTGTTGCACGCCGAAGCCCTGCAAAATATTCAGTCCTGCCAGCATCCGGTGATTGCGGCGATTGACGGGGTTTGTGTTGGGGCATCAATGGTGCTTGCTGCGGCGTGTGATTTTCGAATTGCCGCCGATGATACCCGTTTCATGATGCCACCGATGAAACTGGGGGCGACACTGGGCTATCCGGAATTGCAAATTTTGCTCGATGTGCTGGGGCGGGCAACCTTGATGGAGGTTTTGTTCGAAGGGCAGATGTTTGATGCTGCCCGTGCCTTGCAGGTCGGTTTTGTCAGCCATGTTGTGACGCTGGAAAATTTTGAAAACGAAATTGAAAATGTCGCGAGCAGAATTTCCCGTGGTGCGCCGATCAGCCAGCGGATGCACAAGAAAATGATCAACCGCCTGGTTGAGGGCGGCACCATTTCCCCGCGGGAATTTGACGATGGCTATCTGGCCTTTGATAGTGACGATTTCGAGGAAGGCTATTCAGCGTTCCTGGAAAAACGCAAACCGCTCTTCCAGGGACGCTAGAAATTCGCTGTGCGACTGGATCAGAACGGCATGCCCGGCGTTAGCGGAACATCGGTAATGCCGTAATCCACACCCATTTTGTGCAGTTCGCTGGTAACTTGCGAACGGTGATGGGTTTGATGATTGAAGATTTGCAAATACAGCACCTGCAAGGGCACATCGCGCACTTTGCCGGTGACATCGGCAAGGGTGCGGATATTGTCCTGCCAGCCGATATTTCCTGCATCGGTCAGGGTTTCCAGATAGGCATCCATGTCTTCGCGCTGGCGGCGCAGTTCGGCAAAATCATCGGCAATAATGATGGTCGGGGTGAAGGCGCCGGGATTCTCGCCCTTCAGCAGGGTGGTAATGCGCTGATCAATATAAAGAATATGATTAAGTGTTGCGTGGATGGAGCCAAAAAACATGCCACGGTCGGCGCGGCGGGCGTCATCGCCAATTTGGTCGCATAAATCATACAGGACCCGGTTTTGCCAGCTATTGTAACGGGCCATTTCGCGCCCGCAGGCGTTAAAATCCATAAGTGGCATATAAGTGTTCCTGTTTTTAAAACGTGAAAGGGGCATGTCAGGGGTGAAGGGCATGCCTGTTACACCGTAATCCAGGCCCAGGCGATATAGCTCGCTTGTGACCTGTGCCCGATGATGGGCTTGATGGTTAAACATATGCAGGAAAAAGACCTGCAGGGGAATATCGCGCATGACGCCGTCGGAACCGGCAAGGCGACGGGTTTTAGTGTGCCAATGTTGCGAGGTGGTATCGCGGGCAAATTCGGTGATTGCCATATCGGTCGTGTTGCGCAGGCGGCAAAGTGTGGCGAAATCGTCGGCAAGGAGGGTCTTTGGCGCAAAGGGGCCGGGCGCATCCCCCTTTAGCAGGATTAAAATATGCTGATCGACATAAAGAATATGATTAAGCGTTGCGTGGATGGAGCCAAAATAAAGGTCCCGATCCGCATGGCGGGTGGCATCATCAATCTGGCGGCATAAATCAAACAGAACCTGATTTTGCCAATAATTATACTGCGCCATGATGCGAGCGCTGGCGTCAAAATCCAGTAAGGCCATTGGTACGATCTTTCCCGCGCGGTTTTAGGGGCGCTGTGGTCGGTGCGTTGGTGCCTGTCAGAAGAGGACGGCAGGGGCAGGGGCCTGTTTTATCAGGCCGCCATTGCCGTATCTTCCGTTGCCTTTTTGGGTTTGGCAACCAGATGGGTCATCAGATTGGCGAAAATGCCAAAGCCCAGCATACAGGTTGTTACCGGCCACAAGCCGCTTTCAAACTGGTGCAACCAGCCCAGGAACACCCCGGCCAGCGCCCCGCAGGAAAACTGCATGGTGCCCATAAGGGCGGTGGCGGTGCCGCCAATATGGGGAAAATACTGCATGAAAGAGGCGGTGGCATTGGGGGCCGTCAGGCCAATCGCCCCGACCGACACCATCACCAGCGGCACCACGACATAAAGGGACGGGGTAAAGAAATTGCAGGCAACAAACAAGGCTGCCGCGGCCGCCAACTGAACCACCACGCCAATCGCCAGAATTTGATGGCATTCCATGCGTTTGAGCAACGGGTTATTGATGCGGTTGCAAAACACGATGGTCAGCACATTGGCCCCGAAAAGATAGGGGAAATGGGCCGCATCAACGCCGAAATAATCAATATACATAAAGGGCGAGTCGGTAAGGAAGCTGAACATCACCGCACTGGCCCCGGTATGGGCCAGCATGAAACCGACCGCATTACGGGTGCGCAAGACTTCCAGATAGGTCCACCAGACACGCCGGGCAGGCCCGGCATAGCGCGGGCGCAGTTTGGTGGTTTCGGGCAGTTTCAGCCAGATCACAACCAGCATGACGCTGCCATAAATCACCAGCAGTACAAAGATCGACCGCCAGCTTGAAAAGACCAGCAGGCCGGCCCCCACCGTTGGGGCGACCAGTGGCGCGATCATCATGATCACCGCAATCAGGGCAAACATGCGCGCGGCTTCCTTGCCGTCAAACAAATCGCGAACCGATGCGCCCACAATCACCAGGGCAAAGCCGCCACCAATGGCCTGAATAAACCGCATGATATTCAGGGCAAGGGGGCTTTGCACCGTTAAGATGATGGCGCTGGCAAAGACATAAATGGTAAGGCCGGTCAGCGCGACCGGGCGACGGCCGATCCGGTCCGACATCGGGCCGCCCGTCAGCTGGCCCAGGGCAAAGCCGATCAGAAAGCAGCTGATGGAAACTTCGACATCGTGAATGGGCGCGCCAAAATCCTTTGCCATCGCCGGAATGGCGGGCAGATAGGTATCAATCGCAAAGGGGGCGATGGCGGTTAAGGCAGCAAGTAAAATGGCAAGCCGTTTGGTATTGAGCGCAGCAGCAGGGCTGTTCATGGGGCAGTCCGATCCCGGTTTGTCTTCACGGTGAATAACGTTTTGCGGTTAAAAGGTCGTGCTCGGGCGGACGGATTTTTTGCGCGTGGTTTCCCTGCACAAAAGAATGTACGTCCGTCGGCTTTTTTTTACCGAAACGAACGTATTGCCTGCCTGATATTTCTTGAAACGATTCAATGGTTGTTATTATCCATAAAAACCAGAACGTTTCAAACAGGCATGATGATAAAGCCCTGAATGGCAGCCATGCAATTTTACAAATGAAAAAGGGGTATTCCGTTGCCAGAATACCCCTCAAAGGTCAGATCACGTGGTGATGATACCCGTTCTCTATGGCTAAAACTCATTGAGAACGGGTTAGGTGCTGCGGCGCTGCGCGGCCTATGCCGTGACAGGCAAGGGCCTCAGAGAAGCCCGCCCGCCGATTGAGGGCTGCACTGATCGACACCGATCAGTGCAGGTTGGTATCAGTAGTTCATTACCTTTTCCGGGCCCATAAGCAGGGTCGGAAGCCATGTGGAAATGGCCGGGATATAGGTAATGATAAGCAGGAAGACCAGCAGGATCATCAGCCACGGGAAGGCAGCCTTGACGACCTTGAGCAGCGGCATCCCCGTTATGCCGGATGTGACAAACAGGTTGAGCCCCACGGGCGGCGTGATCATGCCGATTTCCATATTGACCACCATGATGATGCCAAGATGGATCGGATCAATGCCCAGCTTCATGGCAATCGGGAACAGGATCGGCGCCATGATCATCAGGATGGCCGACGGTTCCATGAAGTTACCGGCAATCAGCAGGATGATATTGACAACAATCAGGAAACCCCAGGCCGGAAGGCCCCAGCCAATAATGGCTTCGGCAATGGTGTGGGGAATGCGTTCGGTTGTCAGAACGTGGGCAAACAGCATGGCATTGGCAATGATGAACATCAGCATGATGGTCACTTTGCCAGCTTCAAGCAGAACGTGGCGAATGTCCTTGTCAAACGGCAACAGAACAATGGCCTTGCCCATCAGGCAGGCATTGCGCGCGGCAAGGGCGCCAAAGCTGGTATTGCCGCCTTCCGGTATCCAGGGCTGATCCTTGATCGGGCCCATGTCACGGTAAAACAGCACAGCAACCAGCATGGCATAAAACGATGCCACAGCCGCAGCTTCGGTCGGGGTGAAGGCCCCGCCATAAATGCCACCCATGATCAGGAAAACCAGAAACAGGCCACCCGATGCCGAAAGCAGGCTGCCGCCCCATGAGGCGAGTGACGGACGATCCTGTTTGGGCAGTTTTTTGACTTTGGCAACGATATAAATTGCCGCCATCAGCATGATGCCCACCATCAGGCCGGGAATAACCCCACCCAGGAACATACGGCCAACCGAAACCTGGGTTGCGGCGGCATAGACCACCATCACGATGGATGGCGGAATAAGAATGCCAAGCGTACCGGCATTACAAATGACACCGGCGGCAAAGCTTTGCGGATAGCCCGATTTGACCATGCCGGCAATGACGATAGAGCCAATGGCGACCACAGTTGCCGGGGACGAGCCCGAAACAGCGGCAAACAGCATACAAGCCAGAACCGAGGCCATTGCCAGACCCCCGGGGAACCAGCCCACGGAATTGACGGCAAAATTGATCAGGCGACGGGCGACACCACCGGTCGAGAGAAAGGTGGAGGCCAGAATGAAATAGGGAATGGCGAGAAGGGTGTAATGCTCCATCCCGCTGAAAAGTTTTTCTGCAAGTGTGGCCAGGCTGTCACCGCCAAAAAGCAGGATCGTTGCCAGCGATGAAACACCAAGCGACAGGGCAATTGGTGCACCAAATGCCATTAGCACAAACAGCAGAACAAACAGGAATGCAATGGTCATGAATAAGCGATTCCTCTTTGATGCCTAGGATGCGGAACGGGACGAACCCGCGTCCTTCGCATCGTCAGTTACATCCGCCTTGTTGCCAAGTTGGTCGATGGCTTCGCGGGCTTCATCGGCAAGGGTAAAGCCGGTTTGTTTACCCGTAATAATGCGCCAGCCCACTTGTGCCAGGCGAAAAGCCAGCAAGGCCCCGCCGATTGGCATGATCAAATAAACCACCCAAAGCTGCAGGGGGGAATCTTCGGCCTCCATTTGCAGCATGTGGTTAAATGTCACCAGTTCCCAGCCACCCTTGGTGATCCAGAAACAGTAAAGCAAACCTGCCGCAACAATGATCAGGCCGATAATGCGCTGCAATGTTGCCGGAAACAGTTTCACCAGCGCATCAACACCAATATGGCTGCCAATTTTAACCCCGTAGGACATGCCAAACAGGATCAGCCAGGCAAACAGGAACTGTGTCATTTCCAGCGCCCAGGTGATGCCGGAATCGAACACATATCGCGCGATGACATTGGCGAATGTAAGTGAAGTCATGGCGGCAAGCAGGAGGGCAATGAAGCCCTCCTCCAGCCGGTTAACGACCGTCGAGATCATTGTAAACGGTCCCTCATCGGAGAAATTTACAGGAAATTACTTGTTGCAGGCCGCGGCAGCATCGATCAGGTCCTGACCGATTTCACCCGAGAACTCTTTCCAGACCGGTTTCATGGCTTTCTGCCAATCCTGGCGCTGTGCATCGGTCAGTTCCACCAGTTTGGTGTCGCCCGAATCAATAACTTCCTGGCGCTGTTCAGCGGTCAGTTTTGCCGAAAGTTTGTTGCCATATTCGGTCGCTTCGTTCATGGCCTGGGTCAGACCATCGCGAATTTCCGGGTCCAGACCATTCCACCATTTGGTCGAGGTGACGACCATGTAATCCAGCAGGCCGTGGTTGGATTCCGTGATGTAATCCTGCACTTCGTAGAATTTCTGCGAATAGATGTTCGACCAGGTGTTTTCCTGGCCATCAACAACGCCGGTTTGCAGGGCCGAATAGGTTTCCGAGAATGCCATTTTCTGCGGAACGGCACCAACAGCTTCAAACTGTGCTGCGAGAACGTCCGAGCTTTGAATACGGAATTTCAGGCCTTTGGCATCTGCCGGTTCGTTGAGCGGCTTGTTGGCGGAAAGCTGCTTGAGGCCATTGTGCCAGTAACCCACACCGGTCAGGCCCTTGTCGGCCATTGATGTGAACAGGCTCTTGCCTTTTTCGCTGTTCTGGAAGCAGGAAACGGCATCCATGTCCTTAAACAGGAACGGCAGGTCGTAAATGCCGAGTTTTTTGGTCCATTTGCCAAATTTCGCCAGCGACGGTGCACCAAACTGCACGTCACCACGCAGAATTGCGGCAAGAACCTTGTTGTCATTGAACAGCTGCGAGTTGGGGTAAATTTCGACTTTGACCTTGTCACCCAGGATTTCTTCTGCACGTTTTTTGAAATAGTCGGCAGCTTTACCCTTCGGGGTGTTGGGGGCAACAACGTGCGAAAATTTGATAATTTCCTGCGCCGATGCGCTGTAGGACATCCCCAGACCAGCGAACAGAGCGGTGCTTGCGATCAAGATCTTTTTGGTAACCGGACGCATATATGTTCTCCCTAAAAGCTTAATGCGTTTTCCCAATAGTGCGCCTTTGAATTGGCGTCTTACTGTCCTGCCTTGGCAGGCGCTGCCCTAATTAAGCAAATCCCGGGCCAGTTTGCTGCGCAGGGTATAACCTTAAAGCATATCAGCTATTTGGCTTGCTTTGGGTTGATGGTGCAATGCAGCGTAAGTTGTTATTTTTGTTATGATTCCCGCACACAGGAAAATTGATATGTGTGGTTTTTCGCACATGATTTCTGTGTGTCTAACGTCGTCTCTAAGCAGCATGTGGGAATTTCACGCGAAATGCTACGAAAAATCTCAGGAAATATTCGCGTCCAGGTTTTGTTTTTCGTGTGGGGGTGTTGTTTCTTGTGACGTGCCGCAAAGGGGCATGTCAGCAGATAATCTTCCAAACGGGCCGTAAATACAGGGCGCGGAAGACGGGGCTTTGTCTGGAGTATGTCGCGGGCATCTTGTGACGGCTGCGTGGCATCGTGTCACGGTGCAATGCGTGCGACAAACCGCCCCGCGAATGGCGGCCAGATAGTCGGCTTTATTTTGCGGTGGTCGGAGAGGTTTTAGAGATGTGGGCGGCAAGCCGGACTATTCGGTGTCGGCACGGTTACGAAAATCGGCCGGGGAAATTTCGTATTTCGCCAGTTTGTCGTAAAAGGTTTTGCGCGGAACCGCCAGTGTCGCAACCGTTGCCGTGACATTGCCGCCATGTTTGCGCAGTGCCTCGCAAATCAGGTTTTTTTCGAATGCTTCAACCTGGCGGGGCAGTGGCAGTGTTGGGTCGGTGGTGCCGGCATTGTCAGTTGCCAAGCTATCGAGGCCAAGAACACGCCGCTCCGCTGCGTTGCGCAATTCACGGACATTGCCGGGCCAGTCATAGCTGGTGAATTGTGCCAGTTCATCGGGGTTTAGGGGCTCGAAACTGCGGCCAAACCGGTCTTCCGCCTGTTTCAGGAAATGCTGAAACAAAAGCGGGATGTCGTCTTTGCGATCCCGCAGCGGCGGGATGTGAAGTTGTACGACATTAAGGCGATAATATAAATCCTCGCGAAATTCACCGCGTGATGCGGCGTCGCGCAGGTCCACCTTGGTGGCGGCAACCACACGCAAGTCAATGGGTTGAACGGTATTAGAGCCAAGACGTTCAAGCGCACGTTCCTGCAAAACACGCAAAAGCCTGATTTGGAGCGACAGCGGCATGCTTTCGATTTCATCGAGAAAAACCGTGCCCTTATTGGCGAATTCAAATTTGCCAATCCGTTTGCGATCCGCCCCGGTAAAGGCCCCGGCTTCATGGCCAAAAAGTTCGGATTCAATCAGGTTTTCGGGCACGGCCCCGCAATTGATGGCGACAAAAGGCCCGTTTCGCCCCGACATATCATGCAAGGTGCGCGCGACGACTTCTTTGCCTGCCCCGGTTTCCCCATTAATCAGAACATGGGCGTTGGTGGTGGCAATATTGCCAATCAGGCTGCGCAACCGTTCCATGGCCGGGGTGCGGCCAATCAGGCCATTACTGGCGGGCAGGTGGCGGGCGAGTTCGGCCTTCAGCGCGCGGTTTTCGCTTTGCAGGCGGCGATGGGCACAGGCCCGGCGGACAACATCAACGAAATAATCCGGTGCGAACGGCTTTTCGATAAAGTCAAACGCGCCGCTGCGCATGGCTTTCACGGCGGTTGCCACATCGCCATGCCCGGTTACCAGAATAACCGGCATTTCCACATCAATTTCGACGGTGCGTTTCAAAAGCTCCATGCCGGTCATTTTCGGCATGCGAATATCCGTCACCAGAATTCCCGGCCAGCCATTGGCAATGCGTTCCAGCGCCCGTTCCGGCTTTTCAAAGCATTCAACCGGGATGTCGGCCAGTTCCAACGTCTGCTGTGCGGCTTCCCGCACATCGGCATCATCATCGACAAACAGCACATGTTCGCAGGATTGGGTCACTGCTTATCCTTTGGTCGCGGCGCGGAAGGGGATCGGGTGATCATATTTTGTTTTTCATCATGCGGCCCGTCGGCCAGGACGGTTTCGCGGGCATCCGCAGTTAGAAAAACATCTTTATTACCGGGTGTTTTAGCACCGGTTATCCGCTTCGTCGAGCGATTGCGCCGGGCCGTGCCGGTATCGGTTTGATCGGCATCACGCAATTCGACAATAAAACACGCCCCGCCATCTGGCCCGGGCAGGTTTTCGGCGCGAATGGTGCCGCCAAAACTGCGTAAAATGCCATAACAAATCGAAAGCCCCAGCCCGAGCCCGTCGCCAAAGGGCTTGGTGGTAAAAAACGGGTCAAAAAGCTGGCCCATTGTTTGTTCGGAAATGCCGGACCCGTTATCGCAGACGGCCACCAAAATACGGTCATTTTGGCAGGTGATGTTGAGGTGAATGTGGGCATCATCCTGATCACGGCTGGCATCGGCTGCGTTGGTTAACAGGTTGACAAAAACCTGTTCAAGCTGGGTTTCTTCGGCAATGACGCGAAGTGGTGTTTCGGGCCGGGCAAAATCAATCACGGCGTTGCCAATGCGCCCGGTTTCGCGCACCAGGTCGACCGCCTTTTGAATGGCATGGGTCAGGTCAACCGGGCCGCTGTCATATTCCGGGCGGCGGGCAAAGGTTTTAAGATGGTTGGTAATGCGGCCCATGCGTTCGGTCAGTTCGGCAATGCGGCTGAGATTGCGTTCAACCGGGTCTGTCTGACTGCGGGCGAGAAACAGGCGGGCATTATCGGCATAGCTGCGAATGGCGGTCAGGGGCTGGTTGATTTCATGGGCAATCCCGGCGGACATTTGGCCCAAAGCCGCCAGTTTCCCCGCCTGGACCAGTTCGGCCTGGGCGGTGCGCAGGGCATCTTCGGTGCGTTGGCGTTCGGTAATTTCTTCGGCCAGGCGCACATTGGTATCCATCAGGTCGGCGGTGCGCAGTTTAACCTGATGTTCCAGCTCACGCTGCGACCAGTCGCGGATTTCAAGCTGTTCAAGCATGGCGCGGCGGCGTTGCAGCATGGTGAAAATGGACCCCATGATGATGATGTGAATCGCCCCGGCAATAAAGGCAACCGCCAGAATGGATTGATCCAGAACGTTTTTGTCGGTGAGCAGGAAAATGCGCCAGCCCTGGCGCGGCAATGTGCTGCCAATGGTCAGATAGCGGGTGATGATTGGTGAAACCGGGTCTTTTTGTGGCTGTGTTTCGGATGCCGGTTCGGGGAAGCCGGCAACAGAATGGCTGACATTTTCGTTGCTGTGGGGGGCAGGTGCGGCAGGTGCGGCTGGTGCGCTGTCATCAGAAGGGCGGTCATCTTCGGCGATGGGGTCAATATTGGTTGGTTTTTCCGGCGCGATGGCGGCAAGTTCGATGGTGGACATCACGCCATCTTTGGGCCATTCGCCCTTTGTGACCGGCATGGGCGTTAGGGGATAGTCGCCATATTTTAGCGACTTCATCACATCGCTGCGTTGGCCATCGGGCAGGCCGCGCAAATCGCGAAACCGCCATTCAGGGTGGGATGAAATAATGACAACACCGTTTTCATCCTCGACCAGCACGCTTTCGCCACCGCGCGCCCAGCGTTTGACCAGGGTTTCCAAATGGGTTTTGACCACCATGACCCCGGCAATGTCCCGGCCATTAATCAGAACCGGGTGGGAAATATAATAGCCCGGCACGTTTGACGTGATGCCAAAGGCAAAATAATGCCCGGTATTGCCCGCCATGGCCTGTTTGAAATAGGGGCGGAAGCCAAAATTGCGCCCGATGAAGGAGGCGTTGCTGTTCCAGTTGCTTGCGGCAATCGTCGTCCCGGTTTTATCCATGAAATAGATGTCGGATGCGCCACTATCGGCAGCAAGCTTTTCAAGATAGCGGTTGACTTCATTGGTGTCCGCCGCGGTCGGGTGGTTCATTTCGGCAAGCGCTATGATGCGGCGGTCAGATGCCAGGGTGATGGGCAGATATTCATGTTCCTTGATCGCCCCTTGCAGGTTGGAGCGATAAAGTTCCAGTTTGTTGCGCCCTTCTTCTTCAAGGGTGACAAGGCGGCTTTCGCGCCAGCCCTGCATGCTGATGAGAACCGTGACCGGCAGCAGCAACAGCATCCCCACCAGCACAAGGCGTGCCGTGCGGCGAACGGATCGTGATGTGTTTAGCATGCTGTCAGACGTTTCCCGGTTTGTAAGCGCAGGGGCATCCTTGATCAGGGGGCATTCAGCATCGATCAAGGTGTTCTTTTGTGCTCTTTTATTTTCTTTATACGCTGCTATGGCGGTTTTTTCATCCCTGTTTGATCGCAGGGCGATGATTGGACCTTAAGGGAAAGATTTTTTCCGGGGGCTGGTAATTCGTTGCGTCTGTTTTATAACATGGGAACCGGCCCTGTTCTGATGGCCTGGCAAGCATGCGGGTAATAATGACGGACAACACAATGACTGACACCGGAAAAAACCGGATCTGGGTGCTGGCCGATGACCGGGCGGGAAATGTCAATCAGGCCATTGGCGTTGCCGAGGCCATGGCATGCCCGTTTGAACGGGTTGATATTGCCTATGGCCGGGCGGCCCGTTTGCCAAATTTTGTGCGCCGGGCATCGCTGATGGGGGTTTTGCCCCGGTCACGCGAAAAACTGCATGCCCCCTGGCCCGACCTGGTGATTGCCGCGGGGCGACGCACCGCACCGGTTGCACGCTGGATTAAAAAACAAAGCGGCGGTAAAACCCGCCTGTGTCAGATCATGCGGCCTGATGGCGGCGAAGGTGACTTTGACCTGATCGCGGTGCCCGCCCATGATGGTGTGACACCGGCAAAAAATGTGCTGACCATCCCCGGCGCGCCGCACCGCATTAGCGAAGCACGCCTGGTGCTTGAAGGGCAGGCCTGGCGACAACGTTTTAAGGATATGCCACAGCCCCGTATCGCCCTGATCATTGGCGGCAGCACGAAAAAAACCAGATTTACCGCCGAGATGGCCCGCGAAGTGACACAAATGGCCCTGCATGCCGCCGGGCAAAATGCAGGTTCATTGCTGGTGACAACCAGCCGCCGGACCGGGCAGGAGAATGAAAGCCTGATTGCCGATTGTCTGGAACAGGCCGATGTGCCGTTTCATTTGCATGGCTGGAACAGCACCGGGGAAAATCCGTATTTCGGGTATCTGGCATTGGCCGATATCCTGATTGTGACCGGTGATTCCGTTTCCATGTGTTGCGAGGCCTGTGCTGCATCGGGCGGGGTTTATATTTACGCGCCAGATGGCATTGCCGCCCCGCGCCACCGCCGTTTGCATCAAACCCTGCTGGATCGGGGATATGCCCGGTTGCTGGCCTATGGCGAGGCCGCGGGCAAGGCACAACTGCCCGACCAGCTGGAGGCCTTTGCCCATCCATCCTTGCAACCTGCACGCTTGGTGGCACAAAGATGCCTGGAGCTGATAGGTGAACAAACAGCTGCTGGATGAAAGGCCGCCCGGATTGAAATTCCGGGGCGGTGACATTGCATCATTTCCGATACGGCATAGGTTAGTGGTTGAAAGAAGCGGATTTTAAGCCGCACATCAACCAACAAGGAGATGATGAATGTACAATGTAAAAGCCAATGGCGCAGAAATTCCGGCCCTGGGGTTTGGCACCTTTCGGATGCCCGGCGAGGATGTATTGCGCATTGTACCGCATGCCCTTGATATTGGTTTTCGCCACATTGATACTGCGCAGGTTTATGGCAATGAAGCCGAGGTTGGCACGGCAATTGAGCAATCACCCGTTGCGCGGGACGATATTTTCCTGACCACCAAGGTTTGGGTCGATAAATTTCGCCATGATGATTTCATTGCTTCGGTTGATGAAAGCCTGAAAAAGCTGAAAACCGATTATGTGGACCTGCTGTTGTTGCATTGGCCGAAACTTGAAGTGCCCCTGGCCGAGCAGATTGCTGCCCTGAACGAAGTTCACAAGGCGGGCAAAGTGCGCCATATCGGGGTTAGCAATTATAGCACATCGCTGATGGCAGAAGCCGTTGAGCTGAGCGACGCGCCGATTGTAACCAACCAGATCGAAGTGCATCCCTATATTGATCAGACAAAGGTGATTGAAGCTGCGCGCAAAACCGGCTTGTCGATTACCGCCTATTATGCGATGGCGGATGGCAAAGTGTTTAAAGATGCGGTTTTGCAGGACCTTGCCAGCAAATACGGTAAATCTGTTGCGCAGATTGTGCTGCGTTGGGTGATCCAGCATGACGGGGTGATTGCGCTTTCAAAAACCGTTGGCGAAAAGCGGGCCCTGGAGAATTTCGATATTTTTGATTTCGAGATTTCAGCCGATGACATGCAGGCAATTTCCGCATTGGCCCAAAAAGATGGTCGTATTGTCAGCCCCGACGGGTTGGCCCCGGAATGGGATGATTAAACCTGAATTCGATGTGATGGCCTGACGGTCTGACTACCTGACCACCTGACCGGTCCCGCACCCACATGTCAAAATGTGGGTGCGGCATGGTCGTCAGGCTGTTTCCTGCGTCCGCGGGATATTGCCCGATTTTACCAGAATATCGCGAAATTCACGAAAGGCCGGGGTGTCATATCCCGGTCGACTGGCAAGGTATGTGTCGACCGACATCAGGGGATGAATTTTAACATCATCGGCCGTGCCCATCAGGTCCAGCACGCTGCGCGGCATGATGCTGATGGCGGCCCCCGCCGCACTACAAGCATACATGGCGTGATAAGAGCCGACTTGCTGAAGGGCAAGCCGGGGCTTGTTTGTGCCAAAACAGGTTAACCATTCCTCGGCCAGCATGCGATAGGTGCATCCGGGAGCAAAGGCGGCAAGGGCATTGATGTCAATGTCTTCTGCATGTGCAATATCACGGTGGGTTTTGGGCAGCAGCACAACAAGTTCCTCGCGAAAGACCGGGATTTTATCAATTTGGCGATCGCCCAGCCACCATTCCTCCGATGGTACGGCGATCAGGGCGGCATCAATGCGGTGCTCTTCCAGGGCGGAAACAAGTTGGCGGGTTGGCGCTGTCGTTAAATCCAGCGTCACTTGGGGCCAGGCCTTGCTATAAGCGGCAAGCGGCGCGGGCAGGCGGCTGGCAACCGTACTTTCCATTGCGCCGATGCGCAGCGTGCCTACAGGTGTTGTCGGGTTCACCCGTTGCTGTGCTTCTTCTGCCAGGTTGAGGATGCGTTCGGCATAATCAAGAAAGGTGTGACCCTCCGGTGTCAGAACCATCCGTTTCTTTTCGCGCAAAAACAGGGTTGCGCCAATTTCCGCTTCAAGCTGCTGAATACGCGTTGTGACATTGGAGGGCACACGGCCCAGCAATTCTGCCGCGCGGGTGATGCCCTGTTCCTGCGCAACCGCGCGAAACACCGAAAGCGTTGCGATATCCATTCTGACTTCTCCATTGCAGCCGTGCAGGACTTGATATATTCCTTATTAAAGAATATAAATGTATTTTAATTCTTTATATGGGAATTAAAAACGCAAAGCGGATGTGCCAAAGCGCGCAAAACGGCAGGAGAAATATGCGATGTTGACCCAATTGGGCGTGGATGTGCCCCTTATTCAGGCGCCGATGGCGGGCGTTTCAACCCCTGCCTTGGTCGCAGCGGTATGCCATGAAGGGGCGCTGGGATCCATCGGTGTGGGGGCGAGCGATGCGGAAGGTGCCCACAAAATGATCACGGATTTAAAGGCGCAGACCGACCGGTCCTTTAACGTCAATGTTTTTGCCCATCAATCTCCGATGCCCAACCCGGCACGCGAGAAAGCGTGGCTTGATTTCCTGACCCCGTATTTTGCGGAATTTGGTGCGACGCCCCCTAGGTCGCTAAGGATCGTTTATAAAAGCATTCTGGAGGATGATGACATGGTGCGTCTGCTTTTGGCGGAACGACCGGCAGTTGTCAGCTTTCATTTTGGCCTGCCCGCACAGGACGTGATTTCGGCGTTAAAACAGGCGGGGATAACGTTATTGGCAACGGCAACCAGCTTTGCCGAGGCGCAGATGATCGAACAGGCCGGAATTGATGCCATTGTCGCCCAGGGGATCGAGGCCGGGGGCCATCGGGGCATGTTTGATCCGGCTGCGCAGGATGACGCCTTGGGGACGTTTGCATTGGTGCGCTTGCTGGTGCGCCAATGTAAAATACCGGTGATTGCCGCCGGGGGCATTATGGATGGTGCGGGTATTGCGGCGGCGCTGAAACTGGGGGCGGTTGCCGCACAGCTTGGCACCGCTTTTGTTTCCTGCCCCGAAAGTGCAGCGGATGATGTGTATCGTGCCGCCTTGATGGGGGATGGGGCCTATCATACCCGGTTAACATCGTTAATATCGGGCCGTCCGGCCCGTTCATTGGCAAACCGTTTTACCGCACTGGAAGATGCCGCCAAGGGGCAACCCGTGCCCGATTACCCGATGGCCTATGATGCGGGCAAAGCCCTGAATGCTGCCGCCAGGGCAGAGGGCGAATTTGGCTTTGGTGCGCAATGGGCCGGGCAGGGGGCACCATTATCCCGCGCCATGCCCGCCGCGGAACTTGTTAAAACACTTATTGCCGAAATGAAGCAGGCGGGTATGTCGTCTTTATAAGGCAGGGTTGGTGGTTTCGCTATTGTCGCGCGAGCAGAACAGACGAAAGGGGCTGGTGAAATTGCCAGCCCCTTTTTCGGTGATCAAATATCGATGTGTCTTTTGTTAAACGGCTTGTGAATGCCGTTTCTGGGAATGATCCAGGAAGGTATCAAACACCGCACATACCGCCCGGACCAGTGGTCGGCCAATATCGGTGACGGTGATCGTGTTGCAACATACAGTGACAATGCCATCCGCCGACATTTTACGAATGGCATCAAGCTGTGGGGCAAAGCGGCTGACGGGAACATCATGGTCACGGCAGACTTCATCGAGATCGACTGAAAGGTGGCACATCAATTCATTGATGATGTCGCGGCGAATGCGGTCTTCATCGGTGACGGCAATGCCTTTTTCAATCGCCATCAGGCCATCTTCAACACAGCGTTGCCAACGCGCCAGGGCCGGGTCGTTTTGGGCATAACCCTGCGGCAGGGATGAAATGGCCGACGGGCCCATACCAATCAGGGCTTCGGCGCGATCCGTGGTATAACCCTGGAAATTGCGGTGCAGGTCGCCTGCCAGCATTGCTTGTGCCATTTCATCGTCGGACCGGGCAAAATGGTCCAGCCCGATGGCGACATAGCCATGTTCGGCCAGGCGGTTTTGAATGGCCTCATATTGTGCCCAGCGTTCGGCGGTGTCGGGCAGCACTTCGGTCGGGATCAGGTTCTGGTGTTTTTTCATCCAGGGCACATGGGCATAACCAAAGACCGACAAACGGTCCGGGTTCAGGGTGACGGTGGCGTCCACCGTATCCATCACGCCCTGCAGGGTCTGGAAGGGCAGGCCATACATCAAATCGACATTGATGCCATTCATGCCGCGATCGCGCAGTCCGGCAACCACGTCTGATACCAGCTCAAAGGATTGTACCCGGTTAACCGCACGCTGCACATTATCGTTAAAATCCTGCACGCCGATGCTTGAACGGGTAAAGCCGCAATCGCGCATGGCATCCATAAAGTCCGGCTTTGCGGTGCGCGGGTCCATTTCAATGGCAATTTCGGCATCGGGCAGGATGTTGAAACCATCCTGGATGTCTTTCATGATATGGCGCAGGTCATCGGCCTTCAGGATGGTGGGGCTGCCACCGCCAAAATGGATATGCGCGACCGGATATTTGCCGGGCAGGGCCGAAAGCACATTTTTGATTTCGGCGCGCAACACATCCACATAATTGCCAACCGGGCTGTAATGCTTGGTAATTTTGGTGTTACAGCCGCAAAACCAGCACATTTCCTCGCAATAGGGAACATGGAAATAAAGCGATAGCGGCTGTTTCGGGTCAAGTTCCGAAAGCCAGCGGCGATAGACCACACCATTAACCGCCGGGCTGAAATGCGGCGCGGTGGGATAACTGGTATAGCGCGGCAGGCGCAAATCGTATTTCTGATGCAGGGCGGTGGAAATCATGGCAAATCTGGCCTCATCAATGTGATGACGCCTTTTTTGCATTATTCAAAATCCACCGCCTTGATATGCGTCAAGATTAGGCTCAAGCGTGGCGGAAGGCGGAAATCAGTTCGGCGCGCAGGGCGGCCAGGCGGTCATTTGCCATTTCTTCGCTATAGGCAACCGATTGCCCCACACCCCAAATCGGCCCCGGCCAGGCGGCATCATCGGGGAAGCGCGCCACCACATGGCAATGAAGTTGCGGCACCATATTGCCCAGCATCGCGACATTGGTTTTGTTGGCATTAAACAGGCGTTTCAGGACTTTGGAGGTTTCGGCACATTCAAACCCCAGCGTTTCGCGTTCCTGTTGGGTCAAATCATCATAATCAACCAGACCATTGCGGCGCGGCACCAAAATCAGCCACGGGTAACGGGCATCATTCATCAATAAAATGCGCGACAATGGCCCTTCGGTCACAAGGTCGGTATCGGCGGCCAGTTGGGGATGCAGGCGAAAGGCGTCATTCATGGCAAGGCCCTGTGTCTGTTAACTGAATTTAGCCCACTTATAACAACAAAGACGGGGCATGTCGCCTTTGCGAGCGGGGGCGAGGCATTGTTCTGCGGCACGCCGTGTATTTTTTCCGTCATTTTTTAATTGCGGGAACCGTCTGGTTCTTTATAGCGTTTCCAGAATATCATGCCGCACTGCGTTAAGGCAGGGCGCACATCATGGGGTCGGGTCCGTGATGGAGGAAGATGACAATGTCTGAAAAGACAATGGCCCGAAAGGGTGACCGTCCCCGTGTGATTGTTGTCGGTGCAGGGTTTGGCGGGCTATCCGTGACCCGCGAACTGGCGGGCAGGGATGTTGATGTTATTTTGGTGGATCGCAGCAACCATCATTTGTTTCAGCCCCTGTTATATCAGGTGGCAACAGCCGACCTTTCCCCTGCCGAAATTGCCTGGCCGATCCGCAGTATTTTTAGCCGGGCGTCAAATGTTTCGGTATTTTTAGGCGAGGCGACCGGGGTTGATCTAGCGGCAAAAACAGTGATCGCCCGTGATCATCGGGTGGCATATGATTATCTGGTTTTGGCGACGGGTGCTGCTACGTCCTATTTCGGTAATGATGACTGGGCCAAGGTTGCCCCGGGGCTCAAGAATATTGGGGAAGCCACGGAAATTCGCAAAAGGTTACTTTTGGCCTTTGAATTGGCGGAAAATGCCGAAAACGAAGAAACACGGCGCAAATTTATGAATTTCGTTTTGGTCGGGGGTGGTCCGACCGGCGTGGAAATGGCCGGTGCCATTGCCGAACTGGCAAAACAGGCACTGTCGAATGATTTTCGCCGGATCGACCCACGCGATGCACGGATTATTCTGGTCGAGGCCGGGCCACGCCTGTTAGGGGCCTTTCCCGAAGATTTGTCCGATTACACCCGCCAGTCGCTGGAGCGGTTGGGCGTTGAAGTGGTTTTGAACCAGCCGGTGAGCGATATTACCCCCGAAGGTGTGCAAATTGGTGATGACTTTATTGAAAGTGCCAATGTGATCTGGGCGGCCGGGGTGAAGGTTGACCATATGGCCGATTGGACCGGTGCCAAAACCGACCGTGGGGGCCGTGTTGAAGTTGCCCCTGATCTAAGCCTGCCAGGCCACCCGGAAACCTTTGTGATTGGCGATGCCGCCCATGTGCCCTGGCAAGACGGGCTTACGGTGCCCGGTATTGCCCCGGCGGCCAAACAAATGGGGAAATATGCCGGGCGGCGCATTTTGGACCATATCAAGGGCAAAGAAACCAAACCGTTTGTTTATAAACATGCCGGAAACCAGGCCACGATTGGCCGCCATCGTGCGGTGATCGATTTTAACGGCTTCAAGCTGAAAGGTTTCCTGGCCTGGTGGGTATGGGGGCTGGCGCATATTTATTTTCTGATCGGTATTCGCGCCC